>JBCCLN010000015.1:0-29642 GCA_039026865.1 Bacteroidota bacterium
CGTCAATTTCGGACTTAGCAAGGCACTTACTCCACCGGCTATAGCCAGACTGCAGCTTCCGTCCTTGAGATTCCTCACCGCTTCATGCACCGCCACCAAGGAAGAGGAACAGGCTGTATCAATCACCTGGCTGGGGCCATGTACGTCCAGAAAATACGAAACCCGGTTGGCCAGGATGGAAGCAGCCGAACCCAGGACGTCATACGCCTCAGTGGATTTTCCAGCGGTTTGAAGCACCTGCGCATAATCCGAGCCGGAGACCCCCATAAACACCCCAGCATCACTGCCCTTGAGTTGATGAGGGGCTACTCCAGCATCTTCCAAGGCATGCCAGGACGCTTCCAACGTGAGGCGCTGCTGCGGGTCCATCAGCATCGCTTCGCGAGGACTGATCCCGAAAAAAAGAGGATCGAACGCATCGATACCTTCCATAAACCCGCCCCACTTCGATTTCATCTTCCTTTGCTCTTGCTGCGGATCGCCGTAATACTCCTTCCAGTCCCAGCGATCTTTGGGCACCTCCGTAATCAGGTCTCTGCCGGCTTTAAGGTGCTCCCAAAAGGTCTCCACATCCGGGGAACCCGGAAATTGCCCACTTATCCCAATGATTGCAATGGCTTCCGATGAGGCGGTGGAAGATACTGCGGCGGAAACTCGTGAGTGTTCTTGTGGTGTGTCCAATGATGATGAAGGTTGACCTGCCGAGAGGCTTTCCAACAAATCATCCGTCAGTGCGGCAATCGTCGAAGTACCGTAAAACCGGCTCGGATTATTCGGAAGCTGATGCTGATCCTTAAGAAATTCCGAAAGCTCCTGATACACCATCGATTCGATGCCCAACGCATGTAAATCACTCTGTGGAGTCAAATCGCTCACCCCTAGCATGGAACCCAAGAAATCTATCACAATGCGGTTGAGCGCTGCCTGGTCGTAGGCAACTTTTGTCACAGAACATCCTTCCGATACGGCTGTTGAAGGAGTGACCTTCACAGAGGAAGACTCCGGCGGTGTTGCTACAACTGTATGTTTCCTTGGCGTTGATCTTTTTTTAAGCACCACCCCTTCGGCCAGCTCTTTGGTGGTGGTCATGCGTGCAATGAGCTTCCCATCTACCGACCGATACAAGGAACTGATCAGGGTGAGCCTGCGGTCCTGGTGCTCCAACGCATTCAATTCGTACATCAACGCATCATCTGCATTCGCATTGCCATAGTAATGAATGTCGCGAGCCACCACCCCGGCCGATTGCAGCCAGTCTTGCTCCAACTCATACGCTGCATGCAGGTAGTGTCGCTCACATTTGTCACTGATTCTGGGATAATGCGCAAAGTACAACAACCCCACTCCATTGATGTCGTCATAAGGATCGATTTGATAGCGGGTTTGATGAAGAGAGGCTTCTGGCATCCTCACATTCGATGCCAGATGTTCCTTTCCAAAGGAAGGCATGCGGCTGTACTTCCTGACCTGTTTGGAATCTATGCCTTTTCCGATGCCGCCGATCTTTAATGCGGTATTGTCCGAAGTGCCCTTACGAGAAAAAGCAGACATCAAATCTGCCTTCAGCTTCTCTGTATTCCCCCCACACTTCGTTTGACTAAAAAACAGTTTGTCTTTGTAGTAGGACAAATCGCTATCGAAGGTAATGGCTTCGTTTTCATGAAAGCTACCAAGATTGGCTCCTGACCAACGCACGCGCACGAAACTGGCCAAAAGACGGGTGCCCTCCGCATCGGTAATGTCCCCGGAGGCCGTTCCCAGGGCCTCTGCTATCTGCTGCCAATGGATATCTCCCAGTTCTTTGAGTAGCCAATTTTCACTTAATCCTCCCCACAACAATTGAGGCAGATTCAATTTATACTCTCTTTTTAAGCTCATGTTCGACGATTTTTGATTAATGACGACTGCTTACGCTTGCACGTCGGAATTGAAATTATGATGACTTTTTGTTACAGTTAAAGAATTATTAGACGCCTTCCTGAAATAAAACTTTCGTCATCCAATTAATTTTTTTAATTTCTTAAAATGGTTTTATAAACTGTTTAGAGTGTTTTCCACCTTGTCTTTAAAAATACCTCCTTTCTCAAGCGCAGAGGTTTATAGTTGTACTATTTCCAGATCTCGCTCCTTAGTGCTGAGTCTGTTCGATTTCATGATCTTCACGAAGTTTAGAAAAGTTATGCCATTAAAAGCAATATTGACAGAGTGGTAAAGGCTTTTAATTTGCCTAATTTGCCTTAAACGACCGAAAAGAAAAATTGCGCAATTCATGGCCGATGATTTACGCGCTCTGAAGACTAATATTTTGGTTTAAACTACAAATGCTGGATGAATTTTCATAGCCACTATTTATCAAGCTATGCAAAATGGCCAAGGTTCGATTAGTGAACAATAATGGTTGCTTCAAATTAATCAACGTATTTCAATCTTGTTGTGGTAAGGTGAGAAATTTACATTAAACCATTATTTGTGTATTTTTCATCCGCCAAAAAGTAGCTGTTTTCTTAGAAACTACTTAATAACAAGCTTTTCTCTTCCAGTATTCGCTCCTTGAGATATCTCAACAAGGTAAACTCCTGGTGTCATTTGTTTTCCCATTTCAAGTGCTTCATCTATATTTAATCCGCCACTTAAAACCCTCTGATAAAAAATTTTACCCGTCAAATTTGAAATTGATACATTGATGGGTGTATGATCATCACCAGACAAAATTTTGACGTATAATTTAGCTGCACTTCCCGGATTAGGATAAATAATGACGTCTATTCCTTCTTTTATAAAATCATTCATTAATCTTAATAAGGTATGGATTTCAAACTCCCCATCAAAATCAACCTGCCTAAGTCGGTAGTAATTCGCACCAAAAGACGGCGAACGATGAGTGAAGTCGTAGGAAATTAATTCGTTGCTATTTCCATTACCATCTACTATCCCAACAACTTCAAACTCTACCCCATCTAAAGAATGCTGTACTTCAAAATAGTCATTGTTGATTTCTGTCGCTGTTTCCCATTCTAGTCGTGTAACATTATCTATAATCTCACCTGAAAAAGAAAGAAGTTCTACAGGTAATGAGGATTCACTATCTTCCGCACCACTAGTTATCACTTTTTCTGTAAAGGTAAGATTTAGTGTACTTGCTATCGTCGCAGAACTTGGCACACCATTTACAACGCCTCCCAGATGATCCCACTGCTGGCTACTATTATTCCAAACCATAACTTGCAGATCATCATTATTAATTTCATCTTGACTTGCGCCTTGATTACTCAAATCTATAATAAGTTCAGAAGCAATACCTCCAACAGCGGGAGTCACACCATCTGGCTGTAGAGTATTGATGACCCAATATACTGCGTCATTGATGGACACTACTTGATCTAATTCACCAGGAGGAGGTGTTTCTATATTGCTCAGGCTGCCCACAGGTATCATGTAAGTATTATCCGTCCCAGTAAAACCTTCAGCAGAAAAATTAAAAACTTCCGCTTGCCAAACTACATCTGTTGATGCTCCATCTACTTCTATCAAGACATCTCTTCTTTCGCCTGTATGACCTACAGGAAAGGTAAATCGATCGTTCGTTGTCAGATCTACCTGAAGCGCTCCTTCGATGAAACCAGCATTAACTATTAGACTACCGACTCCATTCGTTAATCTTAAAAACCCTCCACTTGCCACGGTAACATTACCTTCATCCAGCGTCATCACATTTGAAACCCTTAAATTATCTGAAGCTGTCAAAATCAATCCATTCGTATTGGACACAATAAGGTTGAAAAATGGATTTGAGGAATAATCACCTATTATGTTCTGAGCAGGGCCATTACCGTCTAAGGTTATGGTCCCCGATCCATTATTGAATACACCTCCTGAGATCAATGTGATGTCGCCCTCAATCATATGAGATACACTACTTCCCGCATTAAATGTTGCCCCGCTGGCAATTCGTAAGGAACCACTTAAATTGATTGATCCACCATTAGCTGTAAAAATTGAAGAGGCAGTGACTAAATTTATATTCGTAGCAGTAAGTGAGCCGGTGCCCAACAAAAGACCACCAGAGGTAGGGCTTAATTCACCCAGTATGATGTCACCAATTACCGTAATGTCGCCGTTATTTATTGTGTTATCTAAAGTGGAATTATTCTGGACGATTAAGTTTAAATCTCCAATAATAAAGGTGCCAGCAGGTACAGTGGTACGGCTACCGCTAGATAAAGTGAGACCCCTTACAGTAGTAAATCCTGTTGGAAGATTGGGTCCTTCGACTTCTAACGTACCTCCGGTATTGATATTAAAGAAAGCATCGGAATTACCGCCAGGGATTTGACTTGTCTGTATAACCATCACGCCGCTTCCATCAAGTATTCCAAATCCGTGTCCACTTGAAGGGCCAATATCAAGTGTACCATTAATTGTGAGACTTGCTACATTTTGATCGTTGTCAGAAACAGCCATATTGACTCTATCTCCAGCAGCAATAATTACAGTAGATCCAGCCGTCGGTATTCCTGTCGTTGACTCACCAGGGGCATCAATGACTCCATTAAGATTATCATCTATGATCCAAGTAGAGGCTAATCCCCAGTCTGAGCCAGGATTATTGTTACCCACATTAGATATGTATTGAGGAAGTAATGTAGGTAAGTCAGTACCAATTGTATAGTCTCCATCAAAGTTAATTGCAGAAAGCACCCCCGCGGGATCTTCACCATTATCTTCTAAAGATTGAGAAGTGGGGTTATTTTGGACAAACGAAAAAGTATTTGAACTTAGGGTTACCAGCGTGCCACCCAATCCTGCTCGAGATACATTATCTGGTTTGATCCAATTCGCTCCCAATAGTCTTGCAGCTTCATCATCCCACCCTGCATCTTCCTCACTTGCTCTTTCATCATCATACTGGAAAGCGATTGAACCATCCAAGCTAGCTATGTTTACATCTTCTGGGAAAGAAGTAACCTGCCAGTAATATTCCAATAAATCTGTACCAGAGTTAGAAGGTGGAATATTATCAATCGGATTCACATTAACTCCTGTAAGTTCGTCTGCATTATTAATGGTAAGAGTAACAGGCGAATACAATTCACCGGCTCCTACCGGATAGATAAAGGATAAACCTGTAGTTTCTTCTGTTGACGAGATATTTTTAGTTACACCATTGCTACCTGTACTACCATTTAGAGAAATGTATTTCGAATCATCAAAAGTCGTTGTATTCAAGGCAAAATTACTGGTCACGATGGCATCTTCACTTATGATGAGGAGATTATCACCAATATTAAAGATTCCATTTTCTATTGCTAATTCTTCTCCAATTGTTAATTCAACTTTTGCACCACCATTATCTAATAAAATCACACTATTAGGATTATGGACTATTAAATTGTCAATTGTCGCAGTGTTATGAGACAATAACATGGTTTGTTGATTCGTACCAGCAAATTTGAATCCGCCAGTGCCTGTGATTGATCCGCCCAAATCTAATGCTCCTTCAAATGTGATGGCATTTCCTCCATCAGCAAGCGTACTCCCAGGATTAATGGTGAGATCTCCGTCAATAGCTGTGATTGTTCCAAGATTGACTTGCGTTGCCGAAATGACAAGGTTATGATAGGTATACGTAGCCGTTCCTCCAACTGCTTGTGTGGTTCCATTAAAAGTTGTCGTGTTTGATCCAGCCAAATACGCTCCATTATTGATAAAATCCCCACCTACGGTTAAATCAAAACTATTTGTTTGTAAAGTTGAACTATTCAATATGTCAATATCTCCTGACACAGCCAGTGGTCTTTTAACCAATTTAAGAATTGGATCTACATTAAGCCCGGGATCCGAATGATGTATTCGAATATTAGCTAATGTTTGAAAAGCATTTATTTCATACACTTCACTTTCATTGGTTTGAATAGTAACACCTGTAATAGAAGTATCATCAGCTCCAAAATCAATGATCGAAGAAGACTCAATTGTTGAAGTAATGTTCTCGTCAAAAACCAACGTTCCTAAGAGCGGAGTAGCTTGGCTTTCAACAATAGCAAAAGTACCTCCGGAGGAAAGGTCTAAGTTAAATGTACTTGTATTAAGCAATTCAAAAACCCCTCTGCTATCGTCCGGAGCAGCGTAAACTCCAAAATAAGCATTACCCCCGGTCTGGTCGTAGTTGAGAGTCCCGTTGGTAGCTAAAAGAGACCTTCTCATCTGAGAACCAACTACAAGATTTCCACTTGAAAGGGTCAATCCTGCACTTCCCTCAGAACCATATTCGATGTAGTTATCACCATTACTTGCATCGTTGCCTAACAACAAATTACCGCCTGATATTATAAGCTGGCCATCCAATCTAAAACCGTTACCAGAACCAGTGCCAGTAGCAGATACTCGAACAGTACCGCTCTGAATGTTCAATCCTGCTGTAGCAGGAATATTAAAGTCTCCTCCACCAGAATTCAGATCAATATCAATATTACTATTCGTTAGGATGAGCGTACCGTTCATCATTGTTATTGGTTTGACAGATCCACTGGCCGTTGCAGCAAGCGTAAAATCTGCATTTACAGTCATGGATTTGGCTTGCCCATTACCTTTATTTAAGATAATGGAATGCAAATCCATTTCAGAATTTAAATCAATCGTGGCATCAGAAGATCCATTGATTTCAAGATCCACTGTGGTGGCACCATCCACTAAATCAATGACAGAATTTGTACCAGGATTACAGATGCTTCCTTCTAAACTGATAAGGTGTCTTACCGTACTGGCGCCACCAATGGCATTGATACCAACAGTTGTTGAATTATTTGAATTGAAGTCAATATCACCTTGAACATTTAATCTTTTATTATTAATACTACTTCCAGGAAAGCTCAAAGTAGCATCACCGGAGAAAAAAACGATATTTTTGGCAACTGTGACGTCTCCAGAGCTGCCATCATTTAAAACAACATTATTGGTTCCGTTTTCAAAGCTTAGATTTCCATTCACTGTTATGTGAGCAGGTGGTAATGTAATAGAGGTGATGCCTCCTCCACCTGCATATCCAGAGTTATTAAAGTTAAGATTTGGATAAGTGGTAGTGGAAGGGTCAATGGTATATCCCTCTACAATAGATGCGGTAAAAGTTTCATCATCTTCATCTATAATAGTGGCATCGGTACCTGGAAACTCCCTTGAATAAGTAATAGTAGTGGTTGAACTGTTTAGTATGGTACCGAAATCCCCAAGGGGTAATATCCCTGTGGTTAAAATTACTTCTCCTGGTAAAACAGTTCCTGAATGATCAGGATCATTATTTGTAACAATTCCAAAATTACGGATCACACTTGTATCATCGTCTAACGCCAATACAGAGTTTTCCCCATCTGCTTCACTGAGAATTACCACGCCGGCCACATCAATATTATCATAGTTTGTTGTGGTATTACCATCAGCTCGGACATTTGATATGACTACTTGGTAATTTACTCCCGTGCCTTGTCCATTGGAATTCCATCCGATAATTACCAAATCTCCTGCACCAGGAACTTCTGTTTGCATAGGTTCTCCTTCAGGTCCTGTCATTGGATTAATCCAAATAGGTAAGCCATCTGTATCGAGGGTGGGAACAGCCCAGGTTTCAGGATCATGCCACTCACCGCTTTGTCTAGCGTAGAATTTTTGAACAGACCCTGTAAAATCGGTTGCAATACCTGCCGTAAAGTTACCGGGTAACAAGGGTGTAAGTTCAGGGAAGTTTATGGTATTCGTTCCTTCGTTAACATCCTCATCGTCACCACCTGCTGGAACACGTGCTACACTTTCATTTACATATCCCGGCACTAAAACTGATTCATCTCCGGGCCTATTTCCTAGATCGTCAACTACATCATTTTCTTCATATACAAAAGTTAATGAGGCATCAGGTGAAACGCTAAAATCCGAAACCCGAACCCTCCAATAATACTCCAATGAATCCGTAGAGGGATTAGCCAAGGTAGCCAATGCTCCATTAACCGGATTGATTTGAATTTTTCCATCATCATTGAAGGTAGTTATTGATACAGTAGCAGGTGTATATTTTCCGGAAACACCAATGGGGTAAGTAAAGGTTCCAGCATCTGTTACACCGATAATAAGTCCATCATCAGAATATAAGCCATTAATTTGAATATATTGATTAAGACCCACTCCGAAATTAGATGTTCCTCCCGAATCATCCCTTATCGGAGCTGGATTTGTGCTATTAATTGTTAAAGCATAGGTGCCAATATCCAGTACACCATTTTGAAGTACCAACAAACTGTCTATGGTTTGATTTGCAGTAAGTTTAGCTCCGCTACTGCTATTTATCTTCAATATATTGAATATACCTGTACCATCTCCTCCGATTTCATGTGTTCCATCTTCTAGGATCAGACTTCCTGCATTCGCCGGATTAGAGGAAGTTATATGCACTCCGGAGTTGTTAATCGTTCCCTTAATTGAAATGTCTTCTCCGTTATCATTCAAGATAACGCCGGAATTAATCGTAAGATCATTAGCAATTGTAATAGGAAAGAATGGATTATTATCAGTAATAAATGTAACCTCAGTACCCGAAGTTTCTAGATTAACAAATCCAAAGTATGGATCCATTTCATCATTAACCACCGGTCCTAACCCATTTCCACCATCTCCATTTAATGAGATTAGTTGTGTGACAGAAACTCCATTGAACGTGGTGGTATTATTTAATCCGACGTTATATTGTCCACCATCTTGAATAACAAATTGATTACCGATTGTTAAATTGTTTCCATTCATATCCAGAACACCCTTTTGAATAGTTAGGTTATTAAGTATGATGATGGGCAGCGCAAATTGAGCAGGTGAATTAATTGTTGTTGAGTTATTATCAGATAGTATTGCAGATGGGTTTGAAGGATTGCGATCATTTGCATCTGTCACATCATCTACAATAATAGTTCCTGTTGAAGTAGCATCGAGTGTAAGGTTATAAAATGGTGCGGTCGAATTAAGCTTATAGTTTGTGCCTGAAGTGTGAATGATATTGACTACACTGACTCCAATACTTTGATTTCCTTCTTTTACACCTATTTGAACTGCGCTGTTGTCTTTAGAGAGATTATCGCCCTGCAAGAAGATGTTTAATGTGGGAGGATTTGCTGGATCAGATGCGTTTAGGGTAAAGGTTTGGTCTTGCCATGGTAGGTCAAATAGAGAAGCATCATCTCCTACTCCAATTTCACCGGTAATGTTTACGATTCCTCCAGTTTGAATGTATGAACCTCTGGGAGCATTATCCGCATCAACTTTTGTTCTAAAATTGTTTACGGTAACAATACCTCCTAATATTTCGAAAATTCCTTGATTATCAACAAGGATATCTGATTGACTCGCATTCAATACCGCATTATCACTTATTTTCAATTTACCGAAAGGGTGAATTCCAAACCGTGCGAATTCTTCTGTTCTATTTAGAACCGCATTGCTTGATAACCAAAGTTGAGCATCCAAGTCAATAATGTAATTTCTATTTCCCCCCTGTGTAGTAGGATTCGCCCCATTAGGATCATTTACCGCAATTTCATCAATGACGATATTATCCGAAAGCTTAAGGATACCACCCTCAAGACCTAAAGCGCGATGATTTTCTATGTTAGGAGTATCATCCGAATCTTCACTCATATTCATTGCTATACGTCCAAGAAGTCTGAAGTTTGAGGTATGGTTAGCCCTAAATTCGGCTGTAAATGTTTGACTTGTTCCTTTACGAATTTCAATTCGATAAAAGTCTGTAGGACCATTACAGGTAATTAACTGATCAGCAAAAGTATTGGTAAATAGCACTTCTACTACCCCAAACTCATCAGAAGGAATGGCTCCATTGGTATTACTAGTTAAGACGTTATCTGCGTCAGCTGCTGTCGGATATTTATATCTAAATCGGTCATCTGCCAAAGAGGTACCGCTCAAATTAGTAAAAGAAATAGAGCCATTATTTGTGATGTCGCCTAATACCTCTAATTGATGAAAAGTAAATATTCCATTCGAATTTGGTACGAGAGTGGATGCATCGTTATCCCCTACGGTAATAAATCCAGACGCATCTACTGTAAGATTTCCGTTAATATTAATGGATAGTGGCATAGTATTATCTGCAAAACCATCCGCAACAGGTCCGGATTCTAAATTGTCATTGATCTGTAGAGTTCCTTCTAATACATTTAAGTTGCCATTAAGTATGAGATCCGATTTTAAAGTAATCGTACCAGTACTACTTATATTAAAGTTATTCCAGGTACGAGGCTCAGATAATTCATATCCAGTTCCCTCATATTGAATTGTGCCACCAGTAATTGCTATAAAATCTGTATAATCACCTATAGGAAGCGAGTTAGAAGCTATCTTGATTTTTCCTGCACCATTGATATCTGTAAATGTATGTCTATAAGTAGATCCAATATTCAAGATACCTCCCGCTTCTACTTCTAATGAGGAGAGGAGAAGCTCATTGAAATTAAGTGTCATTTCATCCCCGTTTAGAATTACAACCTCCTCTGTCAATAGTTTTGGAATTCTATTATCAGGGTTATCTCTGGTAGTGCCTGAAGCATCCAAGGTCCAGTTATCCGGGTTATCCCAATTCCCTGATTGAAACGAATACCAGGTTGTTCCGCTTCCATTGCTTAAAGGGCTAAAACCTATTTCACCAAAGGTTGTATCATCAGAATCCGGACCATTCAGACCTGTTCCGAACAAATTAGCTATTAAAATTGCTCCATCATTATCTGAATCAACTCCTCCATCCAGTGCTCCGTCATTATCCGTGTCCATAGCATCTAGTCCAAGGGTAACAACATCTAGGTTTGCTACTGCATTTACTGGATCCAGGTTTGAAACATCTTTAAAATTTGCTATTCCATCTGCGTCAGAATCAAGAACCTTAAACCCGTTTGTACCAAACGAAGATGGATCACCATCTAAAAAGTCTACAATCCCGTCTGTATCGGCATCAGCATAACTCGTATCGCCTATATCGTAATATCCATTATCGTTTGAGTCGAGGCCGGCATCTTGGCCACTCTCCCTGAGATCTGATAAGCCATTGTTCTCACTGTCCAGGTCAAGATAGTCATTCTGGGTATCAGGGGCAGTAGATGCTCCATCTGTGTTAGCCAGTTCATAATCAATGGTACCATTATCCGCAGCAGTTTCTAAAATATCGGCCAACCCATTCGTACCTACTGCTACACCTGTATCTATGATGCCATCTCCGTTGGCATCAAGCACCGCTGCAATATCTGAAATATTGCTAAGGTCTCCACTTCTGTCTGTTTCAATTCCTGATTCATATAAATCTGGAATACCGTCATTATCACTATCCAGATCTCTGTCATTATCAATTCCATCTCCATCAGGATCATTGTTACTAGCAAGCAATTCAGTAGCATCTAATATTCCATCATTATCATCATCAATATCAATCAGATCAGGTATATTATCATTGTCTAAATCTGGGTTAAAGGAGATGGCTAAGTAAAAATCTCCATTAATTGTTAAATCTTTGATCGTAAGGATATTGCCATTAGCATCAAATACTCCACTACTTCCAAGCACATTTGCACCACTTGCAAAATTGCCGTCGGCATCGGTAAGAAACACGTAATCAGAGGCATCATTCGGTCTGATAATTACTGAAGATAGATCGAATGAGATAGCTACATTAGTACTTGCTCCGGTAAAATCAAACAACCATATCCTGTTGAATCTGGAAGTACCACCGACTGTTGCTTCAGATGTTACAATATTAAGATCGTTGCCATCATTACCAGCTATCACGTATTCACCGTTAGCAAGGGCATCGGAGACATTGGATGTTAAGGTTAAAATGGCATTGGAATTAATACTGGTTGAAGACAATTGATCCAACGTTGCATTAATGTCCAATCCTATCCCCACAATATCGTTGCTATAAGATCCGCTGCTAAAAATAATCGTGCTATTGGATGATAGATAATCTATCGGAAGCGTGATACCATATTTTATCGCTAAATATGATTCTACCTGAGCTCTGTTTGTTGCATCTAGAAAGCTTTGAAAATAGATGACTTCCGCAAGGTTACCCGATAAGAAATTAGCCGGAGAATTATTCTCATCAAAAGAAGCAGCTTCAGATCCTGATCCGATATATCCAAAACGTGGAACTTCCCCTGAATTACCTAATTGGATAGCAGTGCCTCCGTGAGCGTTGTTGAATGTTTCTGTATTTCCATCAAAAATAAGGGTTTTCAGGTCTGTAGTCGCATCATACTGCGCTCCAATAATATGTGGAACATTGTCTGCTGCATTATTTATGGAATTAATGTTGTCAAGATTGACCGTGGTAGTGGTTGAAAGACCATAATTACCGTTATTGTCATGATTTAGAGCGAATCTGAAAAAAGAAGAACGATCATAGGAAACGATAATACCTTCATCTGTTTGGTCACTTTGAAGGACCGAGTAGATGGTTAACGCACTTAAGGTTTTATCAGTGACATTATAAGATAATCCACTTATGGGTAGGTGAGCAGCCGAACCACTAAAGTTTACTACTGGATTACCGTTCATCGTGTTCACCTCATCATAAACAGGTTGCTCTGTTGTGTTGGATTGTATGGCACTTTGAAAATTGCCTGATTGGTCCATCCAGGTTCGAATAGAATCACCATTAGATACGGGCGCATCACTGTTATTAAATAATTGTGCATCAGCGCGAAACCACAACTCAGGAAATACAGATGTCCCACCCGGAGTAGTAACTATGGAATTGAACAAAACCTTTATTTCATCATTGGAAACCGCAAGATCAGATACGGTGAGAGTTTTTAGCAAATCATTCCAGACAAGGCCGGAGGTTACTTCCACACCTCCTACCAAAAGGCCAAAATCATCTGATGTCAAGCTTGGCAGATTAGCAATGGAAGACAAATCGAAAATAAGTTGATCTACTACTAACGGGTTAGTACTAGTAACCTGCGCTTTCCATATTCTACTTATCTCTCTGTCAAAACCAAGATTCGCAGACGCTGATATTTCCAAGTTTGATGCATCGTGTCCAATGACAACAAAATCCCCATCAGCAAGATCGTTATCCGATAAAGTTAGATATGCGTCTTTTTCGGCACTTACTGAGGACTGCACATCCAGGCCAGATACTGTTTCATTTCCTACGGCAACAATACCATTTTGAAAAGAGCCATTTACAGTATTATCCCAAATAATAGTTCCTATAGATGACAAATAATCACCGCTAGACAACGTAATTCCGTATTTTATGGCTAAATAAGTCTCAATTTGTCTTATTTCATTATTAGATAGTGATTGATTTTCGAAGAAGATGATTTCTGCTATCTCGCCGTCATAGTGTAGATTATTTCTGGCGCCGTCATTTACCGCTGCTTCAGAGCCATCGCCTATGAAACCAAATCTTGTATTTGCTGATCCAATATCTTCATTTAAAGACAGCGAGACATTCTCATTGATTGTCTCTTCAGAGCCATCTACAAACAATCTGATGTCAGTGGCTTGGGTATTATCAAAATATGCAACTCCTAGGTGTGCCACATCATCATTTAGGTTTGCTGTTGAGCCATCGATAACGGCTATCCCTGTTGTGTTTCCATTAACGGAGAAGGCAAGGTCGCCACCTCCTCGAAGATAGAAATTAAAATATTCGCTACGGTCAAAGTCCAAAAAAGCCCAATTATCATTAATCTCTCCATTAAAATCCGTCTTAAAGACGGTGAAAATCAAGATTTGATCTATAGCAGAAGTAGAAGCATAGCTTTTTGCTATCGAGAGATAATCACTACTCCCATCAAATGTTAGGTTAGCATTACCATTAATTAAGTTGATTGCGTTATTTAACGTTGGTTGATTAGCCACTGTTCCCTGTGAGATATCGAATGCTGTATTACCAGCATCATTGCTCCACTCTAAAGAACCTCCTGAGGTAATTCCTTCGGGTTTATACCAGAGGTCGCTTTTTGCAGGCGCAATTCCTCCTGGGAATGGAGGAATTCCTACTAATACATTGTCCAAAGCGAATTCATCTTTAGAACCAGATCCATCAGCATTAGCCACAATCCATTGCAGATAAAAAAAATTGCCATTTGCAACGTTCAACCCGGTGATGATTGTGCTTTTTTCATTTAGAACAAATCCGGTTGCATCTCGAATAGCGGTAGAGGTTACATTCAGGGTATTTACAGAGGTATAGCTTCCTCCTTCAAGAGGATCATCATTATAACTAAGACCAAAGTTATTTGAACGGTCTTCATCATTATTAATATAGACATGATATGAAACGAAAAGCGATGTAACAGTAGCTCCGGTATTGTTTTGAAGTCTTAGAGTAATAGTTCCCGGATTAAAGTCCAAGTCATCTGGTTGTACACCAAGCGTTGCATTGCCTGAGCCTACATCGAAGGAGTAAATCCCACTAGAAGCTATTCCTCCGGTACTTGAACCTTTGGCGTCATAATCACCACCAAATGGACCACCCGTTGAAGAACCGGAAAGACCGCCAATTCGCCATACATTAGAGTTTAAATGACCGGCAGATGGTCCCGTATCAAAACCCGAACCATCAAAAAAAGAAAAGTCTTCAGAAAAGGGAATATCTTGGCCGCAGACACTTACAGCAATGGTTAATGATAGCAAAAAAGCACAGATTTTCCTCCTTACAGAAAAGAAGACATTGCAGAATCGTTTTTGGCGGTTTTTCAAAATCAAGAAGTTTGGCATTTGTGGCAGTTTAGTAAGCGCCAATATACGCGAATGAACAAGTATTATGATTATTGTGGTGTGATATTCTACGAAATGGATGAAATCGAGAATGAATACTTTTTTGGCATATAACTCCTAAAAGCTGTAGCCGGAAATGACATTATCTACCTCTATGGAGAGACTTTCTGATGTGATACTTTTAATGATCCAGAAATTACCATTTGCGAAATTTAAAGAATCAGTAAAGATGAACGATCCATCAAAAGAACTGGCATCTGCATTTCCTACTAACGTCGTGTCGAATCCTGTACAATTCGAATTGGAAATTAATTCAAAAATTGTGAGAGAATCATCTGAGCTTGAAGCTAAAAATTGAATGTATAACTTAGTAGAATCTTGACACAAGCTGGAATTATTTTGCATGAGCCACACTTTTTCATCTCCACTTGATAATAGACGCTCCACTTGATAATCATAAATTCCTTCCGGAAAAAAATCGTTATCACAAGCGGAAATAACCATAAGAAGAAAAAGCGAGCAGTGTTTAGCGAACATTCCCTGTTTTATCAATTACAAAGTATCCAAGTTCATCCGAATCTAAAGGAAGCCGCTCTTCAGGATAGAGTAAGATCGTCAACTCTTGTGTTAAATCATCGAACATAAAGTCAACCGGCCGTTTTGATACACTTACGTTCACTGCCCATTTTTTCAACCCAGTATCTGTATAACTCACTATCGAAAGATTTTTCTCCTCAGCAATTTCATCATAAACGTAAAAACCTGTAGCCCTTTCTGGCGAAGGAATAGTATCCGTAATGTATTTGAATTCTTCAGAATTCGGAAGCGCGAATTCTATGGACCACTGTTCCGTACGATCTTCTCCAAAGGAACCAATATATCCTTTTTTTGAAGATGTATTTGCTCCATAAACAATGACCTGAGGAGGAGTGAATTTATTCACTCTCAATATTTTATATTCATTGTAATTAGAATCGGACACAAACAAGGGAATCTTTAATTCAGGTTCTCCTGGTTTAACGATCACACCCCACCTGTTTGCTTCTGTCCAATAATTTACTGAATTGGTTAACCACTCTTTGTTTCTCGCTGACCATTCTTTCATTTCCTCTACATATTTGGATGCTGTGCCGTAGCTATTAAAAAAACTCTTGATGTAATCAGGATATTTCTTCTTTGCATCGAAAAGCCCCTCAGCAGTAATAGTATGTACCGTGGCATACATAGAATCAACATTTTTCTTTGCCTGAGCGTAAATTTCTAATTGCGATCCTATTTTGGAAGAATCTAGCAGATCAGGATTGATTTGCAAATCCACTAACTTTATTACCCTGGATTCAAAGGTTTCTACTTTTATTAATTTGTTCACCGCCGACTCAGGGTCGTACTTATCAAACAACTCGAGCAAGTCTTTTGGAACAAAAAGACCATCTGTACTAATACTCTTTTTTAACAAAGCTTTCTTCTTTCTCAATTCATTGATATAGCTTATAATCGAAGTCTTGAAAAGCCCTACTCCTCCTTTCATTTCTGACCATGTTTCCTTGGCCCATGCTTCATAATCCCAAAGTGTAATTGATCCTTTTTTTAAATCAAAGGAAGTAAGTCCATCCTGTCCGAAATCATTAATTTCCTGAAGATCTATTTCATCTAGATACCAATCTGATCCCAATTCTTCTGATATCATTTTTATTGTTTGGGCCTCTGCTAAAGCTTGACTTCCTAAATTTCGGATTTTAGTTAGCCTCGTTTGCTCTTTGTCATCTATTGACAAAAGCAGTTCATTGTAATTTGAATAGTTATGGATTATACTTTCAAACTCTTTCATTGCAATCATTTGATATTTTTCAACTTTATCTATGGCTCTGTGCAATGCTTTGATCCTTGAAATACGTTGCTCGATGGATGCTACTCTTTTATCAATCTTTGTGTGTATATCAGACGCCTTGATCTCAAACTCACCTGTTTTTAAGTTCCTGTCATAAAAAGACCTGTAATATTCATCATTTTTTCTAAGTTCTTTGTCATCAATCAATGATTTGGCTCTTGATAAATAAAGCATCGAGGAATCCCCAGAAGAATATATTTTGGTAGAATCTTCTATAATATCATAGTCTAAAAATTGATGTTCCAGCATTAGACCCATGTGAAGGTTGGGATTGGCCTCCTCTTTTTTTAGGGTTGCTAAATACTGTTTCAATAAAGGCCCACCTTCTGCGTAATTTTTCTCCGCAAGAAGCGGAAACAACTCTTTATACTTTATTTTTTGACTAAAAAGATCTAAGTAAAAGAAAGAAAAGATGAAAATTGCTACTATTACCCTCATGATCGTCAATTTCCGAAATTATATCTGTTAAACGTGATTTTCGTACCTCTTTGCAAATAATGAACCAATTTTTCCTATCAAATTTTTGTATCGATGAAATCCAATTAGATGTACCTTACTAAACAGATGGATAAAAAGAAAAAAAGAGAATGGATTGAATGGATAGTATTAACAGTTGTTATATGTAGTATTTATCTGGGAGGTTGGCAAACACAAATAGTCGGAAAACTTCAACAGGCGTTATTACTTACAGGTGTTATTGTTCCAAACAAATTGGAAGAAGCTAAAAAAGCTTCTTATGATTTCACTATCAAGGATGAAAGAGGTAAGGTAATACTTTTTGAATCTTTTAAAGGCGAGGTGGTTTTTATCAATTTTTGGGCTTCGTGGTGTCCTCCTTGTATTGCGGAGATGCCTGATATTAATAAGTTATACCAGATTACCGCCGATTCAATAGCCTACGTGATGGTTTCGCTGGATGAAGAGCCACAAAAAGCGCTCAAATATGTAGAAAAGGAAGGATTTAGCTTTCCGATATATTTCTTAATCTCAAATTTGCCAGATACTTACAACATTCGTTCAATTCCAACAACCTATGTGCTATCAAGCGATGGATTTATTGTCGCAGAGAACCACGGCATGGCAAAGTACAATTCTAAGAGTTTCAGAGCTTTTCTTTCTGGTTTACTTAAATCTCAATAAGCCATGAGATACTCCAGTACAGGCAGCTAGCCTAAATAATATACGAGATGCAACACGAGCATCCCAAGAATAATTACCTGTTTCACAAACATCAAAACCAATGATTTTTTTCCCTGATCTTACAACCTGTTCTATTAAATAGACCGCTTCGTAGAAAGTAAGCCCGCCAGGTACAGGAGTACCCGTATGAGGGCAAAGTGAAGGTTCCAACCCATCTATATCGAAGCTTACGTATACAGATTTTGGTAATGTTTCAATAATAACTTTGCAATACTTTTTCCAATCAACTTCTTTTTGCTTCTGACTAAAAATGTTTTCATCGAAAAAAACATCTATCCGACCTTTGCTTTTTTCCACTAAGCGTTCCTCTTCTTCGCAGAAATCTCTAACTCCAACCTGCGTCAAATGAATGATATGATCATTCTTTAATGCATTGAACATAACGCTAGCGTGAGAATATTGAAAACCCTCATATGCGTCTCTCAAATCCATGTGAGCATCTATTTGAAGAATGCCAAATTCGTATTTCGAGGCTAAAGCATACATCAACCCTAGTGAAGATGAATGATCCCCACCTACAACTGCAACTATTTTTTCTGATTCAAGTAATAACTTACTTAAATGTTCTACTTCCATGGTAACCTTTTGGCAAAACTCATTTACAAATTGTATCTGCTCTTGATCTACCTTTTTCCCTGATTCAATGGCTTTAATTACATTCTTTGCCCTTCCTCTATGGATTTCATTGTGGCTTTTCGCAACGATTTTAGGATGCATGGCCATTTTCAATTTCCATGGGCTTTCTATTGAAACTAATGAAAGATCTAACTGAGAGGATTCTGAAAGGATCAAGCTTGGAGCTTTTGCGGTACCGTCTGCACATGAGACAGTTGTATCCAAATGAATTGGCAAAAAAACAAGATTTGCTTCTTCCAGTAAATGAGGCAGACCAAATATTGTTCCTTTTTTTCCTGCTTCGCTTGGGTTATACATTTAATTGACTTGGATGAAAATAAGAAATTAGCGATCCGGATCCCTGTGATATTTCGCTCCAACTTTGATTTTTAAATAAAATGGTGACTAAACTGGATGGGGCCATGTTGCCAATACTCTCACCTGTGAGGTATTCAGCGAGATAAGTGATTGAAGGATTGTGTCCAATCATTCCTACTTCCTCGGTATCATTACTTTTCTTTATAGTATTCAATTCTCGAAGTAATTCCCTAACAGAGGCATTATAAATGGTGTCTTTAAATATAATATTCTTTTCCTTTATCTCTAATTCCTCAGCCAGATTGATGGCTGTTTCTCGCGTACGCAGAGCTGTACTACATAAGATCACCGATGGATTAAAAGAAGTTTTCATTAAATGCCTTCCTAAAGATCTTACTGTATTCAACCCCTCAGCAGTCAAGGCTCGATCTTTGTCTCGTATGTTAGTCGAGTTTTCCGCGTATGAGTGCCTGATTAGATAGAGCATTGACATAATTCAACCATTTCGGAAGGTTTTATTAAAGGTAATGCACAGTAATAAATAATAGTAAATAGAATTGAAACATTATCCCTTTTTTAGATTTTGGCTAAACAGGATTTAGATAGTGGTGTTATGTACATACTCTAAATCCATTGCTATGAGTAAAAATCTTGTAATCGTCGAGTCGCCTGCAAAAGCAAAAACAATCGAAGGCTACTTAGGAAAGGAATTTCAAGTAAAATCTTCGTACGGCCACGTAAGAGATCTGCCCAAGGATGATTCTGCCATTGATATTTCTAATGGTTTTACTCCAACTTATGAAATTTCTAAAGACAAAAAAGAAGTTGTAAAAGAGCTCAAGAAATTAGCCAAGGAAGCTGAAACCATCTTTCTTGCTTCTGATGATGACCGTGAAGGAGAAGCAATTTCCTGGCATTTAGCTGAAGCATTAAATCTGGAGGATAAAAAAACAAGGCGGATTGTTTTCAGGGAGATCACAAAAAATGCTATTCAAAATGCTATTCAAAACCCTAGAGGTATTGATATTGACTTAGTAAATGCACAACAAGCAAGAAGAATTCTTGACCGACTTGTTGGTTTTGAGCTTTCACCAATACTTTGGAAAAAAATTAAGGGCGGTTTATCAGCGGGTCGCGTTCAATCAGTCGCAGTTAGATTAGTAGTAGAGAGAGAGCGGGAAATAGCGCAATTTAATCCAGTTTCCAGTTTTAGGATTACCGCTTTATTCACGTTAAAAGAGGGAAAGATCTTAAAGGCAGAGCTTCCCAAAAAATTTAACACTGAAAAGGAAGCTTATGATTTTCTTGAAAAATGCAAAGGAGGAGAATTCTCAATTGAAAATTTAGAGACTAAACCAGCCAAAAAATCGCCTGCACCCCCTTTTACAACTTCAACATTGCAACAAGAAGCAAGTAGAAAACTTGGTTATTCGGTCGCAAGGACAATGTCTATCGCTCAAAAGTTATATGAAGCGGGAAAAATTTCTTACATGCGAACAGATTCTCTTAATCTATCGGAGGAAGCCTTAACAGCTGCCGCTAAGGCGATAAGCAAAAATTATGGAGAGCAATACGCTAGCAGAAGAATATTTAAAACTAAAAATGCTAGCGCTCAAGAAGCTCATGAGGCAATCAGACCGACCAATTTTAAAATGGAGACTGCTGGGAATGATGGAGCAGAAAAGAAACTTTACGAACTTATATGGAAGCGAGCTATAGCTTCTCAAATGTCTGAAGCTCGACTAGAAAAAACAACTGCTACTATCGGTATTTCAACGACGGATGAAAAGCTTGTGGCTAGAGGTGAGGTCATCAAATTTGAAGGATTTTTAAAGGTTTACATCGAATCAGTTGACGATGAAACTAATGACGAAAACACAAATATGCTTCCCCCTCTTTCAATAGGTCAAATTTTGGATCTAAAAGAATTATTAGCCAAAGAAGGGTTTAGCAGGCATCCTCCAAGATATACCGAAGCAAGCCTTGTAAAAAAATTGGAAGAAATGGGTATAGGAAGACCATCAACTTACGCTCCTACCATATCAACGATTCAAAAAAGAAATTATATAGAGAAGGATACCAGAGAAGGCTATGAACGAATATCTATCGAGTTATATTTAAATAATGGATCAATAAAACGAAATGAAGCCAAAGAAATCGCCGGAGCAGAAAAAAATAAACTATTTCCCACAAACACCGCAATGGTCGTAAATGATTTTCTCGTAGATCATTTTCCTGATGTCATAGACTATCACTTTACTGCGGATGTAGAGCAACAGTTTGATGATATCGCTCATGGAAAAACACTCTGGAATAAAATGATTGATCAGTTCTATGGCGGATTCCATTCTACTGTCGAAAAGTCAAAAGACCTGGATAGATCTAAGGTAAATCAGGTACGGGAGTTAGGTGAAGACCCTAAAAGCGGTGAAAAAATCTACGCCCGTCATGGTAAATATGGTGCCTATGTGCAGAAAGGAGAATTAGTTGAAGGGGAAGAAAAACCTCAGTATGCCAGTTTGAAACATGGTCAATTCATGGATACAATTACACTGGATGAAGCATTAGAACTGTTCAAACTACCGAGAGAGGTAGGAACTTTCGAGGACAAGCCACTGGTAGCTGCTGTTGGGAGGTATGGACCATACATAAGACACGATGGAAAATTTGTTTCATTGAAGAAAGAGCAAGACCCATTAACAATAAGCGAGGGGGAAGCTATTGAATTGATTCATGAAAAAAGAGAGGCTGATCTGAATAAATACATAAAAACTTTCGATGAAGACCCACAAGTTTTTGTTTTAAACGGAAGGTTTGGTCCATACATCAGGTTTGGAAAGAAAAACGTGAAAATACCAAAAGACAAGAAACCTGAAGAACTCACCTTTGAAGCTTGTAAAGAACTTGCAGAAAAAGCCCCTGTGAAAAAAGGTAGAGGTAGAGTCTCAGCAAAAAAGAAATAATGTTCTGATTGTGATGAATAAAATCTGGCTATCAGGAACTTTTACCCTTTAGTCTTTGGTGATTAGACTGAATGCCTTTGAATAACAATTTTAATGGTGGGATCTGTCGGGTAGACCATTATATACTTAACACGAATTTCAAGACATTGCGCCACTGAGACGGCAATATGACATAAAATGGTTAATTAAAAGTGCCTTTGTAAGTTTTTGATTTTTCAAATAGTTGCATTTTAGTTAAATAGGAAAATTCGGGTGCTATCCATTGAGATGAGGTAACACGTAGAGTAGGATGTAGCTGATTTCGAATGTGAAGACAATATCGTTCCTCAAATTTGAGAAATCAAAAATCATTCAATGTGAATATTAAACTTCGCTAACCCGAAAAATTCGGGTGTTATTCATTGAAATGATGTAACACGTTGAATATAAGGTAATTGATTTCGAATGGGATGCCAAAATCGTTCCCCAAATTTGAGGAACCAAAAATCATTTAGAATGAACGTTAAACTACTGTAAATCAATTACTTGAATCAACTCGCCGCTATTTGCGGTGAATAATACGATTTTATACATACGTTTTACAACTGAAATCAACATATTAGTAAAACAATAAAAGACCTTGGAAGGAAAGGCTAATTAGTGTCTCTAAGAAAACAGTATCTTTTGAAAGAAAACGATGTTTTTAGCTCATAGAGTGTGTTTTTTTGAAATTTCGATGCACAAATGGTCATTGAATCTATTTTTGAAATTTTAGTGAAAACGTAATAAAATCACAGGTTTACCTTCATTTCGTTCAAAATTCAGATGAATTTTTGAGAAATTGAGAAATTAATTCCAAAGTATAAAATAGATTCGATTCATTATTTTTATTAAAGACTACGTTGCAGGTGTCAGTAAGTGTGTTTCTGCCTTTTCTTAGAGACACTAATTATTTTTCTCGAAAAATTCCCAAATCAAACACAAATCCTTGGAGCACCTCTCTCCCATCGAGTTGCTCATCAAAAGAAGTAATTGTTTCTATCACACCGTTATTTGTATAGACATATACTCTTTCGTTTTTCACATCTATCAACCAGCCGAGCTCAATCCCATTAACTACCCATTCTATCATTTTATTTTTCAATTCATGGATAGAGTCTGAAGCAGAAGCTATTTCCACAACAAGTTCCGGACAAATAGGAGCAAATTTTTCTTTTTGTTCATCAGTTAGCGTACCCCATTTTTTGTGAGATATCCATGCTGCATCAGTAGATCTTACGGAGCCATCGGGAAGAGCAAACCCTGTAGAGGAATCAAAAGCATAACCACCATTTAGCTCACTCCAGGCATCTATTTTCGCAATCATTTTCGAGTGGTAAAAGCCAAACAAAGTTCCTGTCGGAGACATAATCAATAACTGGTTATCTTTATTTCTTTCGATAGTTAGTTCAGGATTAGCTTGACAGAAGCAAAAAGCTCATCATTGGTAAAACCCATTCCTTTGGGAAAAGAAAGTGCATATCCGTTTTCTAGTGGAAACATGGCGCCTTAGTGAAATTTTCATTACAGTAATCAAAACAATCAATTTAATTTACTAATCAAATCTGTTTAACTCTATACTTGTTCGCTTAGCATTACAGGCATAATAAGCATCAGGATATCCTCTTCGTCATCTTTCTCATTTGGATTAAGTAAACCAGCCTTATTAGGTTCACTTAGCCTTATGGTAATTTCATCTGAATCCATATTGCTAAGCATCTCAATAAGGAATTTTGCATTAAATGCAATTTCTAAATCCTCTCCATCGTAATCACAAGAAAGTCTTTCGTTAGCTTCATTGGAGAAATCCAAATCCTCAGCTGAGACCAGTAATTCACTACCGGTGATTTTGAAACGAACCTGATGTGTCGTCTTATTAGCATAAATCGCAATCCTTTTCAAAGAGCTCAATAGATCCTCTTTTTTAACTACCATTAAATTATTATGATCTAATGGTATCACATTTTCGTAGTCGGGAAACCGCTCATCGATCAACCGACAAATCATCTGAATCTGATCGAAATTGAAGAAAGCATTGGAGGCATTAAACTCAACATTCACATTAGTTAATTCAGAAGGTAGTGTTGCTTTCAGAAGTGTTAAAGCCTTCCTTGGAATAATCATATTGTGAGACAGATCTGAGACTATATCCACTCTCCTGTACCGAATAAGTCTATGGCTATCTGTAGCAACGAAGGTTGTGTTGGTTTCGTCTAGTTTTACGTATACGCCCGTCATTGCAGGCCGTAATTCATCGTTGGAAGTTGCAAAAATGGTATTAGCGATTGCTCTTTTTAAAACATCAGAAGAAATGTTTACCGAATATCCATCCGAAACCGTAGGAATTTTTGGGAAATCTGTGGCGTTTTCTCCTGCTAATCGATAACGACCGTTATCTGAGTTAATTTCAATGCTGTAGGTATCACTATCTATTGAAAAAGTTACCGGTTGTTCGGGAAGGTTCCGCAATGTTTCTAACAATATCTTAGCAGGTATGGCAATGCTACCGTCTTCTTTTGCTTCTATTTGTAATTCAACGATCATACTTGTTTGAAGATCTGAGGCGGTTACGGTAAGGTTGCCATCATTGATATCAAATAAAAAATTCTCTAAGATGGGAGCTACCGGGTTAGTGGTAATCACGCCGTTAATCGCAGATAATTGCTTTAACAAATAGGAGGAGGACACAATAAATTTCATAATGTAAGTAAAGCTTAGTGAGTCAGTGTACTATTGTAATCGGGCTGCTAAATTAATCACAAAAAGCGAGACCACCGATTTAACTAGTTGCCCAGAAAATCCTCTGATGAGGCAAGTAAATCCTTAATTCTTTTAGTATCAATTACCATCATTTTGTCTTCTAATACGACCAGGTGGTAGGATTGCTGGCTTATTCTTGAAAACACCTTAATCTCTAGATCATAATCAAACTTTATGTCATCAATTTTCAAAATAGCCAAGGGCGGTGTTTCCGAGAGGCTATCCAATTGAGGGAATCTACCACGTGAGATCATTTCATTCGCTTCCAAATATTGAAACTGATTTAAGTAGTCGATCACAGCAGAGCTATCTCTTGGTGACTGGTTATTTACCAAAAAAAATTTATCATCAAATCTTATTTCAAGAGACTCTCTTCCAGAACTATGTATACTAAGTTTTTGAACAGACCTCCAACTCGCATCCAGAACTAATCGATCCCGCCACTGATCAGGATGCATTAGAAACAGATCTACCACATGGTCTTTATATCCGGGAACGGATACCTCCACAGTATTCTTGTCTTTGATAAAATACGATTTTGTTCTGGTAAGATTAGAGGCAAAGTCAAATTCAGTTTCTGCGTTGTTATGGAATCTAAGTTTCACACTTCCTAGCTTTTCGCCCTGAAAGTGATTCATCTTGCGTCCAGATTCCACTTTAGCCAGTACTGAAATGAAGGTATTCACAAATCCTGTATCTGCTCCATACTCATCATTTAGTATCCAATCTTCGTCAATCTTTTTCATGTTGATTTGATTCTCACCAGAGTGAATAGAAATGTTTTTGACGTCATCTCCGTCTAAGAAATCAAAGTATTTTGAAGAGGCATCAGTTAATTTTTTCTTTCCTTCGAAAAAGAAAATAAATAGGTTTATTCCCAAAAGTACTACTATCGCCCCGGTGTTGATTAGTATTTTGTTCATTACGAAGCGTATTTTCTGTTGCGCAAGTACCATTTTACTGTTCCCAATAGCAACACGATGAACACCGGTAAAGCAATATTAATCAACTGCCATTTACGTCGCTCTTGCTTTACTTTCACTCGGTCTAAAGGTCGGATCTTCACCTCGCGAGAACGTGCTTCCATCAATCCATTATCATCGACTAGATAATCCAGAAGATTCAGAATAAAATCCTTATTGGCGTAAGTGGTCTTGGTAAATGGCTCCACTCCCGGGTCCATGGGCACACCTGATGCTGGATCAATTTCATTTCTTATCATATCTCCATCTCCTACAACTATCACTTTTCCCTCCACTCCTTTCGGCAAGAAGTTTCTTTTATCAAATCCATCAGGAATTAAACGGTTAGCGTATAAAGAAGTAAACTTTCCTTCTAATAGATATCCAATGGTTTTAGGTCCGTCAGTAAACATTTCAGGCCTCAATTCATCTCTCAAGTCATTAAATGCGACCTTAATTGGTGGTCCAAGCACTTTAGTGTATTGACTAGTGGTAAGCAAAGGTATCTTTTTGATACCTTTAGCTTTTACGGTATCTACTTCTGAAATGAATTGACCTAGAATCGCATCTAGATTTCGTACAGATGGATGATCAGAAAAATTGGTTATAACAGGATTAAATGGCCATGGAATCATCTGGATTTGAGGCTGATCGCCCATATTTCCCGTAACTACTGGAAATTGTCCACTATTGACATCCAGGACATAATTTTGATTGATTCGAGCTCCATATCGAAAAAGCTGATCAGCGAGATTGAGTTCTCTGGGAATTGCCACGGTTCCTTCTCCGAAAACACTATCTAAGCTGGATATGCTTAACGCATCAATAAAAAATAATAGATTGCCTCCTTTCATTAAGTATTGATCTAACACGTATTTTTCCTTTTCATTAAAAGGTTTACCTGGTTTAGCAATCACCACAGCGTCATAACCTATCAGTTCGTTTTTATCTTCTAGCGAAACATCATACAATTCATAGGAGGATAGAACAGTATTTTTAAATCCAGCAATTTCCAGCGAATCAGGAGAATCATGACCGATTATGTAGCCTATTTTTTTTGAGTTGTTCATACTAAGAGAAGCAACGACAGAGGCGAGTTCGTATTCCAGTCCTTCAATAGCTTGGTTCAACATTTCGTCAGGATCTGCAGTGCGGTTGCCTTTAAGTAAATTGGCCGGAGCCTCCTGCATACCTTTAGAAACAATCGCCCCGGGAAAAATAAGCTTTTCCATCTTATCACCCTCTGCATTTCTGTAATTCAAATTGGTGGGTTGAAGCCCTTTTCCAATCAAAGATTGATAAAATTGGTTTCTCGCTTGAGTACTGTTTGCTTGAGCGGGATCAGTAAATTTATAAGCTACTAAATTGTTGCTTTCCACATTAAACTGATCTAGCATATCCGCAATTGATTTTTGAAAACGCTCAAAGTTACTTGGCAAATCTCCTGCTAAATAAATCTCATAGAAAACTTCTTCTTCAAGGGATCGAAGCAATTCCCTGGTCGCATTCGAAATGGTATATCGCTTCTCTTCCGTGAGATCTATTTGTAGGGGATATTTATTAACTAGTTGATTAACAAGCCAAACAATCAATAATACAATGACGGATTGAAGAATAATGTTTAGCCGGTGCTCTTTCATTTTCTCTGAACATTAAGGACTATTTGGGTAAAATACAATGTAAGAATGATCATAGAAAGGAAATAAACCACATCACCGAAATCTACTAACCCTTTGCTTAAAATCTTGTAATGAGATAGAATCCCAATTTGACGGATAAAATAAGAAGAATCAAGCCAAATGTTGATGGAAGCAACAGAATCAAAACCAGCATAAAAAATAAAGCACAAAAAAGCAGTGAGGATGAATGATACAATTTGATTTCCTGTAAGCGCTGAGGCAAGGATACCCAGGGAGGTAAACACTCCGGCAAGCAATACCAAACCTATGTAGGAACCGGCAATACCGGCGCTGTCAATATTTCCGACAGGATTTCCGAGATATGAAAGCGAAAAAAAATAAACTAATGTCGGTAACAATGAAAAAAGTACCAGTACTAATCCTGCGATAAATTTCCCCAAGATGATTTCGATGTCTTTAAAGGGTAGAGTGTAAAGCAATTCAATGGTCCCATTGCGCTTTTCTTCTGCAAATGACTTCATGGTAATGGCAGGAATAAGAAACATAAAAACATAAGGCCCTATTGAAAAAAGGGGTTCCATGCTTGCATATCCATAATCTAAAACATTAGTTTCTGGAAAAACCCACATCAAAAGTCCGATTCCAATCAGGAATATCCCAATTACCACATATGCAATGAGGGAATTTAAGAATTCATTGATCTCTTTTTTTAAGATCGTAATCATGATTCTTTTGTAGATTCTTGGAATATTTCTTCCAGGGATTGCTCCACTTTTGAAATAGTAACTAATGGCATTTCATGCTCTCCCACAATTTTCATGATTACTTTTCTAGGATCTTCTTTCGTAGACGAAATATGGTATTGATTGGTGTCTCTGAAAGAAGTTGCTAATCCGGCTTCATCAAATACTGAGATATTAATCTGATTCTCAAATTCCACCCTGTATGTGATCACATTATTTTGAAGTGATTTCAAATCATCTACTTTATCATTAACAACTATTTTTCCTTTATTTATAATGACTACAACATCACATAATGCCTCTACCTCTTGCATGATGTGAGTTGAAAAAATTACGGTCTTGCTTTCACTAGCATGCTTTATCACCCGCCGGACTTCAACTAATTGATTCGGATCCAAACCACTGGTAGGTTCATCCAAAATCAGTATTTGAGGATCATGGATTAATGCTTGCGCAAGACCCACTCTCTGACGGTATCCTTTTGAAAGGGCATGAATTTTTTTTCCCTTCTCACGCTCCAAACCCACTAATGCTATCATTTCATCTACTCTCCTTTTGACCGATTTTATTTTATGAGCAGAGGCAATAAAAGCCAGGTATTCTCTAACGTACATTTCTAGATACAGAGGATTGTGCTCTGGCAAATAACCGGTGATGTGCTTCACTTTAAGTGGATTTTTATTCACATCGATCCCATCTACAAACACTTTTCCATGAGTAGCTCCAATGTAACCAGTAGCGATTTTCATCGTGGTAGACTTACCCGCTCCATTAGGACCTAAAAAACCTGTTATTTTTCCTTTCTCAGAAGTAAAGGTTACACCATCAAGCGCTTTTTGAGTTCCATAGATTTTGGTG
Organism: Bacteroidota bacterium; assembly: GCA_039026865.1. GTDB lineage: Bacteria > Bacteroidota > Bacteroidia > Cytophagales > Cyclobacteriaceae > Ekhidna. Next base: position 28,738 of record JBCCLN010000015.1, read on the forward strand.
AGATTTTGAACAAGAATTGACATGCGGAACTATTACCTAGAATTCTGGTTTTTATGATATCATTACTAGCATCTGTTAAAAACGAAAACGGATCGTAAATATTTTCATCTTATTGCAGCAGTACAATATACTTGTTTAAATTATTATGATCACAATAATTAGTGGTACCAACAGGAAAAATTCGAATTCCTTCCAAATTGCACAGCAATATCAGCAGATGCTAATAAATTATGGTCAAGAATCTACCATTATTGATTTAAAGCAACTTCCTGAAGATTTCTTTAGCCAGGCATTTTACGAAGAAAACGGTATCAGCAAAAAATTCAAACCGACCAGGGAATTGATGAAAAAATGTCAAAAATACGTATTTGTAGTACCAGAATATAATGGATCTTTTCCTGGTATTTTGAAACTTTTTATAGATGCGCTGGAGTTTCCGGAGACTTTAAAGGATAAAAAATGTGCGTTAGTTGGACTTTCATCCGGTATTCAAGGGAGTGCTTTGGCAATGAGCCACTTAACAGATATTTTCAATTATCTTGGAATGCATGTCTTGGCACTGAAGCCTAAGCTAACAAGCATCGATGATAGAATGGAGAACGGAGCGGTAACAGACGCCATGGGCAAACAGCTACTTGAGCAACAAGCAAAAGCATTGATAAACTTTTAGAATCCTTTTAAAAACCCGCCTTTTGGCCCGACTCTTCGTTACTCAAAATTTCAAAAGTCTCATTTACGACCCGTAAACTACGTTTTTGAAATTCTGAAAGCCTTGATTTGAACCAACTCCAGTTTTGCAAAGGATTCTTATAGTTTTACCATAAAGCAGCCAAGAGAAGGTAGTTTAGTACTTACATTATTCCATATAGGATTTAAACGCATTATTCACCACAAATAATGGCGAG
>JBCCLN010000016.1:0-29379 GCA_039026865.1 Bacteroidota bacterium
CCAAATTTGAGGAATCGAAAATCATTCAGTATAAATATTAGCATCCTTTGAAAGACCCGCCTTTTGGCCCAATGCTTCGTTACTCAAAATTTCAAAAGCCTCATTTACGACCAGTAAACTACGTTGTTGAAATTCTGAAAGCTTCGATTTGAACCAAAAATCCAGTTTTGCAAAGAATGCTATTCAACTACGGTAAATCAATTACTTGAATCAACTCGCTACTATTTGACTATTTGTGGTGAATAATGCGGGATAATAGCTCTTAAATTAGGATTTTCGTTTTTTTTAAAAGGCACTAACTAAATAAGACACCTGCTACGGTAGCCGTCATCATAGTAGCCAAGGTTGCCGCTATTAAAGCCTTGATACCAAGGGTAGATAAATCTGACTGTCTGTTGGGCGCCATACTTCCAATGCCACCAATTTGAATGCCAATTGAACTGAAATTCGCAAATCCACAAAGCGCATATGTGGAAATAACAATAGATTTATTTGACAACTGTCCAGCTTCTTTCATCTCCGCCAGGCTAAGGTATGCGACAAACTCATTGATCACCGTTTTTTGACCTAATAAGCTACCCACACTTATCGTTTCAGACCAATCAACCCCCATAATAAAAGCAAAGACTCTAAATAACTGCCCCAGGATATATTGTAATGAAAACCCATCAAACGCACCACCGGTAGTTTTATGCACAGGCGCATTTAAACCAAACCATTCTCCTATTCCATCTACAAGGATCCAATTCAAAGTAAATATAATCGCGATGAATGCAAGCAGCATTGCACCAATATTCAGGGCAAGCTTTACTCCATCAGTAGTACCAATTGAAATGGCGTCAATCAGATTTCTGCCAACATTCTCTTTGTTGACTCTCAATTTTGAATCAATACGATCCGACGCTATTTCCGGAAGAAATATCTTTGCCATTACAATGGCAGCAGGTGCATTCATTAGGGAGGCACTAAGTAAATAAGTTGCAAAAAGCCGCTGTTGCTCCGGGCTATCCCCACCTAAAAAAGAAACATACGCCCCGAGTACGCTTCCAGCGATCGTAGCCATCCCTCCCGTCATAAGACAATTCAATTCAGAAAGAGTCATATCGCCTATATAAGGTTTGACTAATAGCGGAGCTTCCGTTTGACCCATAAAAATGTTCCCGGCAGCTGATAAGCTCTCTGCACCAGATAGTTTCATTGTCTTCGTCATTAACCAGGCAAATCCGTAGACTACTTTCTGAAGAATACCTAAATAATAAAGGGCTGCTGACACTGCAGAAAAAAAAACCACCGTTGGTAAAGCCTGAAAGACAAAAAGAAAACCCAAGTTGTGATTTACCCCATCGATCACATCACTGTTTTTAGCTAAATCTCCAAAAAGAAATTCTGCACCTAACAATCCAAAATTTAGAAACCGTACAAATCCTGCACTTAAAGAACTAAACACATTGCTCACAAAGGAAACATGCGCAAGGAGCAATGCAATGATGATTTGAAATAGAACGCCGATACTAACAAGCTTGAAATTGACCTTTTTTCGGTTACTTGATAGAAGCCATGCGATGCTAATCAGACTAAAAAGTCCAAGTAACCCTCTAATGTATTCCATAAACTAGTTCCGCTTGTTTAGCACATCCCTGATACGGGCAGCTTTTTCATAGTCTTCTTTTTCCAAAGCTTCATTCAATAGCTTTTCTAATTCGGTAGAACTATGATCTTCCAGGTTGATTTTTTCGTTGGTCTTTCTTGGTTCGGCGTGCACCATTTCTTCTTCGTACTCATCCGTAAGTACGATACCTGCTTCATTCAAGATGTTTTCGTTAGTATAAAAGTCAACATTAAACCTTAAGCCAATTGCTATTGCATCAGAGGGCCTGGAGTCAATCTCAAAAATTTGGCCGTTATGTTCACAGATAATCCGGGCAAAGAATACTCCTTCTTTCAGATCTGATATGTATACTTCTTTAATCTCTATTTCAAAGTTGAGTGCAAAGGCCTTAAATAAATCATGTGTCATAGGCCTGTTAGGGACAATTTTTTCTATCTCAATGGCTATGGCTTGTGCTTCAAACATACCTATGATAATAGGTAGCCTGCGATTACCTCCAACTTCACCTAAAACCAAGGCAAAAGATCCGGACTGCGACTGACTAGAAGACAGTCCTAGGATTTCTAATTTTATTTTGTCACTTGCCATTAAGCCAGTGCTTTCTTGAGTGCTTCAGTTAATTTAGGAATTACGTCAAAGGCATCACCTACCACCCCATAGTCGGCAGCCTTAAAGAATGGCGCTTCCTGATCTTTGTTAATTACCAAAATATACTTAGAAGAATTCACCCCGGCCAGATGTTGGATAGCACCAGAAATACCAATGGCAATGTAAAGCGATGGACTAACCTTGATTCCAGTCTGTCCTACATGCTCATGATGTGGTCTCCAGTCCATATCGGACACGGGTTTACTGCATCCGGTAGCCGCACCTAGTGTTTTAGCTAAATCTTCTATTATTCCCCAGTTTTCAGGTCCTTTCAACCCTCTGCCACCTGAAACTATCAAATCTGCCTCTGGCAATAAGATATCACCTTCAGCTTTTTCAACCTTAACAGTTTTTACAGAGAAATCACTTTCTTTAATAGTAGGTGAGAAAGAAACCACCTCCGGAACCTCTCCATCTTCTTTAATCGTGATCGCATTTTTCTTGAGCGAGATAATTTTTTTATTACCTTCTAGCAAGGTGTTTGCAAAAGCTTTTCCTGTATAAATACTTTCTTTTAGCGAGTAGCCTGCCGAAATGTCTGGTAGGTCACTTACATTGGTTGCTAAAGCTGCATCCAACTTAATAGAAACACGTGCCGACACAGGATCTCCTAATGAGCTTTTTGCTAGTACCAAGAGGTCTATGTTTTCTTCATTCATAGCCTCCGCAATAGCAGAAGCATAGGCCATAATATTGGGCACAGCAAGTTTTTCATCGGTCACATGCAGAACTTTAGATGCGCCCGCCTTTCCAATGACTTGCACATCTATCACACTACCAAAAACGATAGCAGTTACATCGCCTGCCACCTCTTTAGCATAGCTCACCGCTTCTAATGAGGATTTTTTTACATTTCCTTCGTCTGTTTCTACAAATGCTAAGGCTGCCATATTATATCACTTTGGCTTCGTTTTTTAATAGATCTACTAATTCACTCATATTATTTGGTTCTATGAATTTTACATCTCCTTTAGCAGGAGGAAGCTCATATCCACTCACTTTGGTTTTAGGGGCATCTTCAGTTGGTTCTTTGACTTCCAGTGGTTTGGACCGTGCGCTCATGATTCCCCTCATATTTGGTATTTTCCATTCTGCAATTGGTTCCTGACAACCTGCAACAAAAGGCAATGGCACTTCCATATATTCTTTTCCTCCTTCTATCTCGCGCGCAATACCGGCAATCGCACCATCGACATCCAACATCATCACAGGTGATATGGAAGGTATTCCCAACAACTCTCCAACCATACCATGTACCTGTCCTCCATTAAAATCGATCGATTCTCTTCCCATAAGAATAAGATCATAATTCTCTTCCTTAGCTACTGCCGCTATCTGCTTTGCTACAAACAATGCATCTTCAGGGAAGGCATTAATTCTAATAGCATTATCCGCACCTATTGCAAGCGCTTTTCTTATGGTAGGCTCAGTTTCTGCTTCTCCTACATTTAAAACGGTAATAGAACCTCCAGACTGTTCTTTGATCTCTACCGCTCTTGCAAGTGCATAATCGTCATATGGGCCTATAATAAATTGAACACCGTTCTTATTCAACTTAGTATTATCATCAGTAAATGCAATGCGAGAAGTCGTATCTGGTACATGCGTAATACAAACTAATATTTTCATTTCTTAGATTCTATAATTGACAAAACAAGAGAATATGATAAAGAGTTTTATTCTATTGGAATTACTTGAACTGTCAATTTAGTAATTCTTAGAATATGTGCTGGGTAGAATGATAAATTTGATCTTACTGAACTTGAATATCAGTCACCACAGATCAAAGAATAGATTAAAAAGATCTACCAACCCGCTTTCAAACTCAGGCAATAAGGTCAAAATTTAAATGGACTACAAATACCTTTAAAGGTTGATAGGTACAGTTTTCTTAGAGACACAAACAGTTTCCCATTTTATGATTCTTTAAGAACAAATGGCTACACCAAGGTGAATCAAACTCTGCCGAAATTAATTGCCGCAAAACGCTTATTTTCCATATCTCTTTCACGTATACAAATCGCTGAAACAGGCTACTTGGAAGAGACTTATAAAAATAGCTATCTCGATCGATTCATAATTTAAATAGGTGAAATCGTACTATTACACAAATCATATAGATTTTAAATAGTTATGTAGACCTAATATCTACGAAACAACTTATTTTGTGTCCATCATTCCTTGAAGCTGTATGAAATAAGAGTAAAGTTTTAAAGGTAAACCTATATAAACCGTTGGGTAAATCTTATCTCAAATTCTTTATACATGCCATGAAGAAAGGACTATATATAAAAAAAGATCATTTGAAAGAGTGATTGCTTGTTCATCTATTTGGAAGATGTTTGGCACCTACTTACTAGGTTTTTGTTACTAAAGACAAAAGCATTAAGTAGCGCTGTTCGCTTCCTCTATTGAGTGATAATATTCAATTCTTAGTTGTGATAAGATGTTTTCAGGGTATTTTGCGAGTAGAGGTTTTCTTGCAGCTATTACTGCTTTCCTGAAATAATCCAAATCTGGCAGGATCTTGAAATGTTTGTTAATCCCATGCTGAAGCATTTCAGTTTTCCAATGCATGAAATACCATTTCATTGACGGCTGATGAAATGTTCTGAGGGCTGTTTTATCAAAAATAAATTTATTGTATGTACCACTATGTTCTTCTATCTCATCTGCAAGCATTTGAAAAAGTTGCTTAAAGTTTTTAATCGGAATAAAATCGGTTTCTGCTTTTAATAGGATAGCTCTTGATGTTTCGTTGATGTATCCGGAGCCGAATTGGTTAGTAAAAATCTGTTCAAATCCCAAAGATTCTATTTCTTGCATACTTTAAGTTGAAGTTTTGCTTTTATCATTAAAACAAACATATTAATGTTTGAACAGTTCAAAGCAAGGCAAAAAATTTTTCATGATAACACGAACAAATGGATTTATCTCTTGATGCGCTTCTAGAGCTTTTTCTCTTATCATATCCGAACGCAAAAGGCGTTAGCTTTCATAGTTTGGAGTTACCAATAACAAAATTTAGTGGAACTGGTAAGAGGATTCTAGAGAAATATAAAGACATCCCAATGATGTCTGTGGATGAGTCTTTTAATACGAACTTTTCATTTATTATAACCAATTTTGGTAGCATTATCATATTTTTTCTTGATGGAGTACATTTTGTTTCAGTTTTTACCGAAAGTTCAGAGCCAAACAAAGAATTAGCTCAACGGATGTTTGATGAGTTTAAAGAAAAATTCTCTGCTGCTATAAAAAACGAACAATGAAACCGACGAAGTTTTTCAAAGAGTTAAAGGCCAATTTTTCTGATATACTTTACACAGGTCTTGTAGTGAATGATGAGATTAAATTTGATGAAATTAAGGGGGAGTTGGATAAAGAAAACCACGAAGCGCTGATTATGCGATTGTATTTCTTGGCATTAGATCCGGAGAAGGAGATCAAATACTTCATCAATCAATATGAAGAACAAAAATATCTTTACATATTTAAAATCGAAAAGGGGGTATGGCTGTTTATTTTAAGTGAAAATAAATCCTTTGCCAAGCTTCATTTTTTCATTCAATATTTATTATCCGAAGCTGTCCTTGATTTAAAGGTTGAAGATGAGGCGAAAGAGGGCCAACTAACGCAAGAAGTTCAATCTGCAAAAAGAATCCAAAAACTTTTACTTCCCAATCCTGAAAATGGACTCAAACAGTTTGAATCATATTCTTTGTGGTATCAGCCCAAAGATGACGTAGGTGGTGACTTTTATTGGATAAAAAAAGATCGAAATGCTACTTGGGTTGTGGTGGGTGATTGTACAGGGCATTCCTTTGAAGGAGCTATGGCATCAGTAAGTGTAATTAGTATATTAAATCAAGTCTATGATTCAAAATTTGCGCCACACAAACTGATCAAAGAAATGCATAAGAGCCTCGATAACATACAGAATCAAAATTTAATCCTAGGATATGGTATCGGCTGTGAAATGATTGTGATGAAATTTGACCATATAAACAAGGAGCTACATTATTCTGGAACTGGCCTCCCTTTATATGTATTGTCTAATGATAACGTGCGGGTACAGAAAACGAAAAAAATTGCGCTAGATCCCCATAGAATGCTGCGATATCTAAGATCCAAAAAGCTCTCTTTTAAGGATGGAGATGCTTTTTTTACCCATTCAGATGGTCTTACAGATCAGTTTAATCCTTTAGGCAAGCGAATTCAATCTAAAGGCCTATTGAGATATCTAAAACTAGATTATACCGGTCAAAAAGAAGCGCTAAAGTTGTTTTTGAATAATCATCGCAAAGACGAACCACAAACTGATGATATTGTGAGCTTATTTGTTACAGTGTGACTCCCAAAATTTTGCAAACGTGTTTTTACTCCTTGATTTATCAAAATAGATTTCAAATCGATTTTTGAGTGTGTTCGATCGTAAGTGCAGAACTTCTGACCTGGTCCCCAAAATGAGGTAATAAACGAAGATAGTTCTCAAATTCTCTTTGTCGCGATCCTGTATCACTTCAAATTCAAAAACATCTTTTATCGTTCAAAAAAAAAGATTTTCTGTCTACCATTATGGTGTGTTTGCGACGGAAAAACTTACATCGAGTCAGGAGTTCTCAAATTATGTCACTTTTATATTGTTTTGAAATGCGGGTTAATCAAGAAATATTCATCCAGCCTTTCTTTCCATTATTTTTTAAATCACTGATCTGTCAACCATTGAAAACCAATAAATCTTTATCCATCCAACCAATTTTAAAGCTTGATTCATTTGGTTTTTCGGGACAACTGAAATTAAAAACATGATCATCAACTTTTGCTTCCACCAGGTAGTTTTTACCCACACGAGAAACACGCACTAGTGATGCAATAGCGCTGAAATCACCTGTTTCATTGAATTTAAAATGGTGATTTCTCAGGAAGTATAATTTCTTTGCAGCACTGCGGTATCCAAATGACACTAAAAGAGCATCTGGCATTTCTACGAGCGTATCAAAGAAACGGGCGATGTATGGGCTCGATGGTTGTTCGTAGAGTGTTTCTGGCGTAGCTTGCTGCAGCAGTTTACCATCTTTAAAAACCAGTATTTCATCTGAAATGGCCATAGCATCCGCTGAATTATGGGTTATAAAGACAGAACAAACCCCTGTATTTTGTAAAATAGCGAATACTTCGGTTCTTAATTCGTGCCGCAGATTATTGTCTAAGCTACTGAAGGGTTCATCTAAAAGGATAAGTCGAGGCTTGGGAGCCAGTGCTCTTACCAAAGCAACTCTCTGCTGTTGACCTCCTGAGACTTCATGAGGGTAGCGATTGCCATACCCTTCAAGATCAACCAAACGCAACATCGCCTCTACGGTCTCTTTCCTGTTGGGTACACTTGATATGCCGTATTCAATATTTTGGGCAATAGTGAGGTGTGGGAATAGCGCATAGTGCTGAAATAGAAACCCTATGGCTCGCTTTTCTGCTGGTAGATGGTAAGATTCCGAACTGATCAATTCATCGTTGAGATAGATTTGCCCTCGATCCGGACGCTCTAATCCTGCAATAAGTCGAGCAAGAGTAGTTTTCCCGCTGCCACTTTCCCCGAGAAAAGAATAAGTCTTTCCAGCCTTTAATTGTAAGGAAGTATCAAAAGCAGCGTGTACTTTACCTTGGTCAAAGCTTTTGAACAGATGATCGACCTTTAATAACATAGCCTATCTCTTTTCTATTAATCTATTGAGAAAAATTACAGGGAATACCCCTGTGGCAATGATTATCAATGAAGGCATGGCTGCCTCCATGATACGTTCATCGCTGGCATATTGGTAAGCTTCTATCGCTAGTGTTTGAACATAGTAAGGTTTAAGAATAAGGGTCAGTGGTAGCTCTTTCATTACATCAATAAAAACCAAAATAAACGCGCCCAACAGCGCTGGTCTTAGAAGAGGCAATTCAATTTTTGAAAAAGTATACAATGCGCCTTTGCCTAATGATTGAGAAGCTTCAATTAATCCAGGTTGAATTTTTTCCTTGCCCGCGGCAATTGGATTAAAGGCCACAGCAAGAAATCTTACTACATAGGCATATATCAGAGCTATTACCGTTCCAGTTAGCAATAAGCTGATTTTTATTGAAAACGTCTGTTGCACAAACCTTATTAGCCATTTATCAAGATAGAGACCAGGGATATATACACCAACTGCAATGACAGCTCCGGGAATAGCATATCCCAAAATTCCGATTTTGGAAAGGTGATTTACCCAGCTCAGTCTATTCCAGTCCTTGACCACCAGCAGTGCTACCGATACCAGAACACAAGAGATAGCAGCAAAAGTGGCAATTCCAAGACTTTGTAGTACAACACGAAGTAGCTCAGACCAATTTATACCAGAATAGGTGATTGCAGCCCAATAGGTTAGCTGTGCCACAGGAATTACAAAGCCCAAAATAACCGGTAATGCTACTATGAAAGAAATCAAAAAACGCCTGACTTTACTGGAATGTAGGCGTTCAAGCTTCCTGTCATTTGCGCTATCAATTGCGAATTGCCGTTTTTTACGTTGTTTCTGTTCGATGATAATCAGTGAGAAAATGATGATTAAAAGTAAAGCCGACAGATAAATGGCAGTGTCAGGTTCTTTGTAACCAAACCAAGATTTAAAGATCCCCGTAGTAAAAGTATTGACGCCGTAGTATTTGGCCGCACCGTAATCGTTCAACACTTCCATCAATACGAGGATTACCCCTCCCACTACAGCAGGTCTGGCCATAGGAAAGATAAGTTTAAAAAAGTGCTGTACTTCTCTTTTTCCCAGCATCTGAGATGCCTCTATCAGGCTTTGAGAATGATGAAGGAAAAATGCTCTACACGCCACATATACGTAGGGATAGAGAGAAATACTCAACACCAACGAAAGTCCGTAAATATTCATCAGATCGATTCTGCCGATATGAAGAGAGAACTGGCTGAGCAATAGATTTAAGGAACCTCCATAATCAAAAATGCCGGCATAGGCATATGCTGTGATGTAAGAAGGAACTGCCAAGGGCAAAATAAGCAGCCATTCCAGCATTTTTCTTCCAGGAAATTCATAGCGTACACTAAACCAAGCACTTACAATCCCAAAAAACATAGTGAAAACAGCGCACGAAAAAGCAAGATACAGCGAGTTTTGGACATATTTTGCGAGCAAATACCGCGCAATGTGCTTCCATGATTCTCCCGGACCATCAAAGAGTTTTGCAAATATGAAAATCGCTGGGATTCCAATCAGAAAAGTAATCACCAAAACTGAAACGGACCAACGACTAAAGTCTCTTCGATGCTTTTTGAAATAATGGTTTAGTTGGATATACAAGAACTGTGTGAATGTTGCTGGTAATTGAATTTGATTGAATTTAAGGCCAACCGCCTGCATCAAAGATCAAATTTGCTAATTTGTTATATTCTCCTAATTTACTCAGAGATAGGTCATCTTCTTTAAAATCCCCCCAGGATTGAAGTAATTCGGTAGGAGAAACTTCAGGATGTACCGGATATTCATAATTTGCTTTGGCAAAAACCTCTTGTGCTGGTTTTGAAGCCAAATACTCAATAAATTTTATCGCATTTTCTTTATTTGGAGCATATCTGGCTACGCCGGCTCCACTGATATTGACATGAGCACCTCGATCGGACTGGTTTGGAAAGAAGATACCTACTTTGCTGCTTGCTTCTTGCTCCAGTGGATCTTTAGAATTCAACATCCTGCCTAAATAATAAGTGTTGACAATTGCTAAATCGCCCTCTCCGGCTGCTACGGCTTTCACTTGGTCACGGTCGTTACCTTTAGGCGTCCTTGCCATATTCTCCACTATTCTTGCAACCCACTTACGTGCGCTATCTTCTCCATTGTTCGCAATAATGGATGCTAGTAGCGATTGATTGTAGATATTGGAGGAAGAGCGTATCAGTAGCTTTCCTTGCCATTCCTTATCAGTTAGCGCTTCGTAAGTAGATAGCTCTTCAGGTTGAACACGCTCTTTTGCATAGATGATGATTCGAGCTCGCTTGGTTAATGCAAACCAGTTATTTTCATTGTCTTTTAGATGCTTGGGGATGGTTAGGTTTAAAAATTCTGAATCTGCGGTTTGCAGCAGCCCTTTTGTCTTTGCTCTCGCCAGACGCCCTGCATCTACGGTGATCAATACATCGGCAGGAGATTCTTCGCCTTCTGCTTCCATCTTTTGGATCAGCTCGTCAGCATTAGCATTTACCACATTTACCCGAATACCCGTTTCCTCTTCAAATTGCCTAAACAATTGTTGATCTACATCATAGTGACGATGCGTATAAACGTTCACTACCTGCTCCGTCGTTTGATCGGCCTTTTCTTTTGAAGGTTGACAATGGAATAGAATAATAAATGATATTAGTATGGAGGGTAGGTTTTTCATTGTCCAGTATGCTAATTATTAAGTTATTAAGTTTGGGTTAAGTCAAAAATTTATTAGTAAATTCCTATCAGTCTCCATCACCTGAGCTGAAAGTTATGGCTAAGCTTAGTAGGCTACTGGATTCTCCCTTGAAATAACGGGTTAACTCTTGAAGTTCCGCATAAAGCTCTGTGAGCTCTGAGTTGTTGTTCATTGCCAATTCACCCAAACTTAGATCTGCAGGGATGGTTTCTACAATGCTATTGATTTTTGTAAATTTCTCTCTAATCTTTTTCACCAGCTCTTCCCCTCCTTCAACGGATCTTAGGTATTCTTCCCATCCGATCCCATCTTCTCCATTCTCTTTCTTTCCCTCCCAAAAAGATACAATGCTAGTATAGCTTGTCAATAGGTATTCTAATGATTTTCTACTGAATCTCGCTTCTGCTAACTCTGGTTGAGGTCCTGACTGACCTGCAACAAGTCCCATGGGAATTCCCAATTTAATATCTCGCAGGGCTTCAAAACTTCTTACCATTTCATTGAACATTAGAGTGGTGGAGCTTTTCACTGTCGTTCCATAGTTTTCAACAAAAGTAGTCAGATAATTATCCTGCCAGTCTTTGTCGAATTGACTTAGCTGTGCGTCTAATTTTTCGACAATCCTCTCCAAATAATTCAACCTATCACTCAGTTGCGATGACTCTAGTATGCTAGCAGGATCTTCATGAAAAAGTAAATATTCAATAGCAAGCAAACCTCTGGTATTTCGTTTTGAATCGTTGAGGTCCGAATCTTCTGACTTTATTTTTTCTTCTATGCCATTGACGCTTATCGGCCAAAGTGCCACTTCTTCTGAAAGTGTTCGCCTTCGTCCCTCAGCCCCCCCCGGACCAAAATTTAATAAGCTAATCTTAATCCATGCGCTGTAGGTTTTATCCCAGGCTTGTTGCGCTTTCACTAAATTCTCTGCATCCCTGTTTTCATTTAATGCAATAACCGCGTTTTTCAAATGGCCCGATTCTTTAGTAAGTCTTTCAAGCGAAGGTAAAATGATATTATAAGCATAGTTTTCAAGAAATAGGGATTGATCAAACGTGGCTTTCTTCTCGCAAGAAATACCCAACGAGGAGATAAATAGAATCCTTAATAGTATATGGTTTTTGTGCATTTGTCTGTAAAGATAGTTTTCAATGACTTACCTAAACGGTATCATAGACTTTCGATAAAAAAGAGTAAATCTTCACGTTCCTTTTTTGTTAGATTCAAGAATTCATTCTTGGAAGATTCCGCCTCACCACTGTGCCATAAAATAGCTTGTTCAATGTTTCTAGCTCTTCCATCATGTAATAATCGTGTATGTTTATTCACCGTTTTGATCAAGCCTAGTCCCCAAAGTGGAGCAGTACGCCACTCATTTCCGGTAGCATCATAATCTGGTGCGCCATCCGCCAAATCTTCCCCCATATCATGAAGTAAAAGATCAGTGTAAGGATATATTTTTTGGTTATTCAAAGAAGCAATCTTTGAATTTTGTCCAGTTGTGAAAGACGCCTTGTGACAAGATTCGCAACCAATGTCATAAAAGAGGGTTCTTCCTTTGAGGTACTGGGGTTTATCCGTGTTTCTTTTAGCTGGAATCGCAAGGGTTTGAACGTATAATGTAATTCTTTCAAGTTGTTTATCACTGATCTCCGGGTATCCCCCCTCGGGTAGCGGAGTGTTTTGCGCTTCTTGGTATGTGTTAAACTCATCTTCAGGAAAGAGCGAAGATGTTAAGCCCATGTCTCCATTAAATGCTGAAGCACTTTGTTGAAGTATAGTGGGCTGATTAGCTTTCCAACCAAAACGTCCTATTGTTTTTTTATCTTCAAGAACATTCCATACATAGTTTGCTTTACCAGAAATCCCATCCCCATCGCCATCATTCACGTCTTCATTGGCGAGAAGGGATTCTACAGGAATATTTTCCAATAACCCCAAGCCAGCTACTTGTGATGCTACCCTTGGTGAAAGTTTATAATTCTCCTCAATTTCACCATATGCTAAATTTGTGAGTTCATAGTTAGGCTTGAAAAGCATGTATGGAGTCCCATCTTTATAGAAATCTTGAATGGTATCGTAAGTGATGACGATATCTGCCTCTGCCATTGCCCTAGGAATTGAGTGATCCTGAATTTGTGTTCCATAGACGGGATGAGGTAATGATGCTCCTTTCTGGTTTTTAACCCCATTATTTAGCCTCCAAAGTAGCCCAAATCGAGTTCCATTAGGTTCATCCGGGGGGGCTCCTCTTCCATCTTTAAAATGACAGCTGCCACAGGAATTAGCATTGAATAAAGGCCCTAGTCCATCTAATGATTGCACTGACGCAGGAGCTGCTACCCAATTGGTTCTAAACAACTCATTCCCAGATTGAAAAAACCGTGATTCCGACCTTGTGAGATTATTCCCTTGAACCCCAAACGCATCTTTGCTAAAATTGTAAGAGGTGAAATTGATGCCTCCGCTTAGCTCCTCAGCGCTAAAATCCGTAAAATATGCACATTGCAAACACAACAAAAAAATCCCTAACAACGAGATGCTAATAAATCCCCTTCCCCTCATCAAACTATATTCAGACTTACTTTTTTAGTTCTACGCTCACATCGGCAAAGGCATCGCTTAAATCTTCTAAGGCAGCTACAGCTTTTAATACTTCATCTTCATTCCTGACGATTGCCTGATCGAAAGGACCAGGAATTGCGCTTATTGCTTGGTAGGTTGCACCGATAGCCTCATCTACGGCTTTTGCTTTTTCAAGATTGACCTTAGTGGCTAAAGCCGCATAACTTGTTCCGCTCACTTTCGATCCATCAACTTTGGTGTATTCTCCTGTATATACATTCACGATGCCCTGAAAATTGTTGATAATATCTGCAATGGTATTATCAGAAAAGCAGGAGTGTTCATTTTCTTGGTCTTTAGAATCCACCGCAACAAACATACGTTCTCCTGAAAGTTCGCCTTTACTAAATTCGCCCAACGATGTAAAAATCTTTGTGATTATCTCATTTTTAGGATAAGAAAGAAAAGTTGCGCGATAGGCCCCATCTTTCTCCCATTCATTCTTCACGGCTGATAAGTGATCTAAAAGTAAATCAGCAATAAGCTTTAAATACAAACCTCTCCGCTCGGGATTAGGTGCCGATCCGTTTACTACATAATCCGTATAGGCTCTTTTACCTGCGCTATTTTCGTGAAAATCCTGTCCCCAAAGTAAAAATTCAATGGCGTGATATCCAGTGAAAATACTTTCTTCCGAGAAAGACTCATTCAATTTCACCAATAACGCTTTAGTGATTTCCGGGTATTCTTCTAAGTTGTTGATCAAGCCCGCACTCTCGTCTCCCTTTACATAATCAATATAATTTTCGTCCATAGGCCAGGCATTAATTAATCCTTCCGGGCCATCTTCATCATCGATCGGACCGCCATAAAAACGAAACGCTTCTGTTTGTCCGTAAGGAATCCTGGCCTTCAGCCATTGTTCTTTACATGCCATGAATCCTTCCTCCGTTGGGCTTGCTACAAATGCATCAATTAATTCTTTCAGTTTTATGGTTTGGTTATAGGCGTCTTGATAGTTTGCCAGTACAATATCTGCGTAGTTTTCCGCAGCTGTGGCAAATTCTTCATCGGTAACACTTTTGTTTTCACAAGACAACAAGACTATAGTTGCAATAATAAAGACATTTCTAAGTAATTTTATATATAACTCTTTAGCTTTCATATCAATCATGGTTTGATTCATTCAATATTTTAAAACTCATCGCATTATCCGCTTTATCTGGTTTCTGGTATTTGTTTTTAAATAGGTTACATTAATAAACACATAAGGTGATTACAGGTTTGGCTTTAGATTCAGGCTAATAAACAAATTAAATCTAAATCTTTACTTTAGGATTTACACAAAACATAGCTTCGGGCACATATTTAACTAATATTAGTGACACAGACATTGGCGATATAGATCACTAGTATTGATGATTGAATTCTACCTGATTATTCAACATCTTTGATCAGTAAAAATAGTTGAATCCAAAGTTTGGTTTGTGTTATTTAAGGAAAACCATAACTAAATGAGAACAAGAATTTATGGATCCGAGCTTGAAGAATTAGCTGTTGAAGTAGAATACCCTACGTCTTTTCGCACGGATCAATCCTTTTTTATGGAACGCGAGCATAAAGCCGATCACCTGAGGCTGGAAGGATTTTACAAAGAGATATTTTTTGAAGGTGTTCACATAGGTCATGGGGATTTCAAATTACCCAAGTCCATGCTGGTTTATTTCGATACAGACATGGAGACAATAGAGATGCATTTTGCTCTACAAGGCCGCGCACGCGCACACTCAAAAAGCTTTCAAAACGAGGTAAGGTTTAAAGCAAATCAACACAATTTGATTTACACCAATGAATTCAAAGGGGCGATCGAATGGTGTGCGGAGAAGGAAATAAAAGTGTTTGAAGTCAACTTATGGCCTTCTTTTTTCAAAAAATACCTGCCTGAAGGAGATCTTTTTTACCTGTTTCGAGAGAGTATTGAAAAAAAAGAGGGTGCTGTCCTTTCCCCTCATAACTATCACATAACCCCTCAAATGATGACATTGATTCATCAGATGATGCATTGTAATCGAACCGGGCATTTTAAACGAATGTTTTTAGAGTCTCATGTCATCGAATTATTGATGTTGCAGCTCGAACAAATAAGCAATCATAATCGTCAAATGTTCTGTGCCACGAATAAACAGCACCAAGAGAAGCTTTATGCTGCTCGTGAGATTCTTACTCAAGAACTGGCAGGAGAGCTTACACTTAATAGTCTGGCTCAGCGGGTGGGTACCAATGAATTTACATTAAAAAAAGGCTTTAAAGAATTGTTTGGTATTACCGTTTTTGGTTATTGGAATCAAATCAAAATGCAGGAAGCAAGAAATCTATTAATAGAAAATATAATGAATATAACCGAAGTAAGTCTACATATAGGATATAAAAATCCTCAACATTTCAGTACAGCGTTTAAAAAACATTTTGGTTATTCTCCAAGTGAGTTAAAAACACCTATAACCACTACTTAACCCGAATTTCAAGACATAGCATTGTTAAAGCGGCTGTGTAACATAGAATAGCTAACTAAAAGCGTTTTTGTAAATTTCTGATTTTCAAATAGTTGCATTTTTAGTAGATCGAAAAATTTGGGTGTTATTCATTGAGATGAGGTAACACGTTGACTAAGAGATAATTGATTTCGAATGGGATGCCAACATCTTTCCCCAAATTTGAGGAATCAAAAATTATTCAGTATGAATATTAAACTATGGTAAATCAATTACTTGAATCAACCCGCCACTATTTGTGATGAATAATGCGGGTAAAAAAGTACATAAAATAACATAGAAACAATACCAAATACTCACTAACGGTTATGCATTTTAAAAATGTTTTATAAAACTAAACGATAGCAGTTGAACATAAAGGCTCAAGATATTGGTAAAAAATTTGGGAAGACCTGGATTTTCAGAAACCTGGATTTTGAAATTAAGTCCGGAGAAAAGGTAGCGATAACCGGAAAAAACGGTTCAGGAAAATCAACACTACTTCAAATTATAAGTGGGTACCTAACTCCTTCCACGGGACGTATTTCCTATGGTGAAAATGAAACTTTCGAAAGCATCAATGCTACATTCATTGGTCCGTATATGGAAATCATTGAAGAATTTACATTAATGGAACTTTTACAATTTCATAGTAGATTCAAAGAACCGCTAATTCCTTTGGAGGAGATGTCAAACCGGGCCTCTATTCCCCTAAGGAAAAGGATTAGTGACTTCTCTACAGGAATGAAACAACGTGCTAAATTGATTACCGCCTTTTTTTTTGAAAGTAAGTTGATCTTCATGGATGAGCCTACTTCTAACCTCGATGCAGAAGGATATGATTGGTGGAAAAAAGAAATTAATCTGATCTCAGAAAAAACAACAATCATTGCAAGCAATCAAAAAAATGAAATAAGCATTAGTTCTCACATAATAAATCTTTAAATAAGATTAGTGATTTATATAATTTATACCTGATTAGTCCGTTACAAAAATTGATTAAATAGTACTTATTTTTGATTTAAAATTAATTTAATACATATCATAATACACATGAAAAGACTATCCGGCCTTTTATCATTTTTAGTTTTTATTTCCCTGATTATTTTTACGTCATGTAGCAGTGGTGATGACGATAGTCCCAGCCTAACAGATGCGCAACAGGCTGCTGTTGATTTAACAGCTAATACTTGGGTAATTAATGATTCTAATAATAATGTCAGATATAATAACGAAATATCGGACTTTGATTGGAACGGGTTTACATTGAATTTCACCTTAAATGCTAATGGTTCTACTAATGGCTCTTATAGCACTAATGTGCAAAACGTGACACCGACAGATCCTGACGGAAATGATGCAACTGATGTGTGGGCTCAAACCGAAAGTACTTGGTCTGTGAGTTCAAGAACGGCTTTAACAAAAGATGAAACTGCTGCTGGGATGGTCCTGACCGACACTCAACTGACACTCACATTTACTATTTCTGCTCCTCCTGCACGAGAAAGTGGGGTTTTTGATCAGGAATGGATATTTATATTTTCGGCACAATAGTTTTAGGATTTCAAAATTTAAAAAAAGCGATCTTCCGCGGATTGCTTCTTGTATTTCAGCTTTCTGTATTGCATTGAAGATATCTAAACTGACGTTTAATCTTTCACTAAGGAAAGGTATTCTAACTTTTACGCATTCAGCTTAAAACACTATAATTATTCGCATTTTTCAAATAGATGGATAATGCCCAAAATGCCTCATATTAGCCGTCATTGACCTGAAAGTACAAATCATTATTAGAATCCTTCGAAAAACCCGCCTTTTGGACCAACTCTTCATTACTCAAAATTTCAAAAACCTCACTTACGACCAGTAAACTATGTTTTTGGAATTCCGAAAGCTTCGATTTGGACCAAAAACCCCGTTTTGCAAAGGATTCCATTAGGGAATATTCACATAAAAACTTACTCTACGCCGCCCCAAAGATTTCCCACTATCTCATATCCTCATGCCTTATAGCTTTCTCTTTTCAATTTGCCGTTAAAGAAACAAAGGAAAGATTTTTAGTTTTGTTCAGAATGCAAGTAGAGGTATTTCAAGAAAATAACCAAGACAGTTAATCTAGATTATTCAATACGCAATGTCTTGAAATTCGGGTTGAATGGGTATAGATCAGAGTTTTCTTCTTTTCTCAACAATACTACTTAAAGTTAAACGGATTTGGTCTGTTCTTGCGAGTTCTAAATTGTACAAAATGAGAACGATTGGTCAATTGAAAATAAAGATTATGGTCCAACAAAAAGCGCAGATCATAACCAGGTGGCTTACCAAAAGAATGTCCGGGCCAGAATCGAGTAGCCATATCCGTATATGCTTTCACCTTCTGTACTGAATCAAATAAGGCACTAGCGTGTTTTTCAATACTTCCACAAGTACCTACTCCTTCGATGAAAATTGTATCTCCTGTAAATAAATGATTCTTTATCAAGTAACACATCCCACCTTTGGTGTGTCCGGGAGTAAGCAAAGGCATTACAGTAAATACCTCGAAATCAAGCATTTCCAAGTCATAAGCAGCGGTAAGATTTCGACACCTAAAGCCGGAGTCATCTATTTCCACATCAGACATATAGACCTGACAGTCGTATTTTTTTGCAAATTTATTCGCTAGATTAGTATGATCCATGTGCGCATGCGTCACTAATACTCCCACAAGTTCTAAATCATGTGCCTTGATTACCCAATCGATCTTATGGAATTCCCATGCTGGATCAATTAACACCCCTTTTCCCTCGTTATACGCCAGATAGCATTGGTTTTTAAGGAACGAAAATGACGTTTTAAATACCTCAATTTCCATCTTTATCCATTTGTAAAGTATCAAATAGCTGCCATACCTGATAAAAGTTACCCAGACTCTTTCTAGGATATGTTATGGAAACCACATAACCACCACAGTTATAAGAAATTGATTTATATTGACCAAAATTGGTGAAAGTACTTGTATACGCTTTGTTTTTTAGGGTAATGGTGTCTACTTCCAATAAAGAAAAATCTATCATCATACCAGTCCTCAGTACCTTAGATAAAGATTCTTTCACACTCCAAAGAACCGCATACCCTTGGGCATTGTTTAATTGAATATTCTTCAAAAGCATTTGTTCTCTTTCTGTCAGCTGACTTAGCATTACTTCCTTGTGTTTATCCTGTACTTTCTCCAGGTCAATTCCCATCGGGTGGGCTTCTTCAAAAGCAATGCTGGCGCCGATTATATCACAATGACTGATACTGACCTGGCTATTAGGAATTTTCAAACACTGCACTACCGGAAAGTGAAAAACACCAGAATCAATACATATAGAGCTTACTTTTGTAAAACCCGTCAGACAGGATAATGCTTCTTTTGCAGAGAGCCTTCCCAGCAGATAGCTCGTCTTCCTACGATCATATGTTAGAGAATGGTAATGCACTTTCTCCCTAGGATGCAGTTTTTCTATATGAAAAAAAAGTGTTTTCAAGTTTCCTTTCACCACTGCAACAGCCATAGGTATAGCCTTCTCTTCACGATGCAACAACAGACGCTGAGATGCTGCTTTCATGTACTTTGTGTCTTTCTACCTTTTTTTAGGATTCAAGTAGTTGAAAAAGCTTTTTCAGTTGCTTATCTTCCTGCTTAAAAGGTGTCATGATGGGATGAGCCACTGAATTAGAATGTTCTTCCAGATTGTATTTTATCAATGTGGCACTGGTTCCCGAAGGACCTAAATCTACATACAGGCAAGGCGCTTTTTTTTCTAAAGCGGCAACCACAGGTCCAAAATCAGCCGGTTGGCTGACTACCTCCCAGAAATAATCACTTGAAAGTTGGTTGAGTTCTTTGGCATATAATCCAGAAATGAATCCTTTTGTGGGCTGATCCAGAGATTCAAGGGTGCTTATGTATTGCTGAAATTCAACTTTACCAGCTTTCAGCAAGGGACTGTGAAAGGGGTAAGCCACCGGTAGTCGCATGTATGGAATTTCCAACGATTTCAGCTCTACTTCTACAGCATCCAGGTCAGCGGTAGCTCCTGATAGGGTATAATGGCCTGGAAAATTATTCGAGGCAATGTACAAACTATAGGACTTGGCAAGACGTTTCAATGTGTCAGGTGCGATGTCCAAAATGGCCAACATACCACCTACCTCATCGTTTCGCACAATGGATTTAGCCTGCATCAAGGCAGCTTCTAAAGCCTTTTCTGCACTCCACACTCCACTAATAGCTGCAGCTGCAAATTCCCCAAGGCTATTACCTGACACATAATCCGGCACTATCCCTTCTGAACGGAGGGCTAAACATAGAGCTAGTTCTACGGCCACAATTGCAGGGTGCGTGATCAGCAAATCGTCAAAATCAACATCCTTTTTATGATAAAGCTCCTCAATCAACGATCGCCCTAATACTTTTTGTACGTAGCTGTCACTCTTTTCCAGAGTATCGGTAAAAACAGGGTTTGTTTTGTACAATTTTTCTCCCATCCCACGGTAATGGCTCCCTTGTCCAGAGAACAGAAAAACAAGTTGATAGTCTTTTTTGATTACTTTCGTCATGGATCATCCTTTCCTTTTTGGGGATGGCTTATTGACCAAATAAATCTTCAATCCGCGCTTTCACTTCCGGCTGATGAAAAGTAATATCGTGCATCTTCAACTCCATATCAATGATCTGTGCAATAGTGGCACGAATCTCCCTACTCAAGTGTGCTTTTAAAGTCACCAATGAAAGCCGAGGTTTTTCTGCCAGACTTTTGGCGAGCTTGATGGCCTCTTCTAAAACCTGGCTTTTAGGCACCACCTTTTGAGGGATGCCACGTTCTTGAAGTTCCCCACCCCGGTAGTTTTCCGCTGTGAACAACAACTCATTCCCTACGATCGTCCCGAATCGCAGTGGTAACAGATAGGTCGAGCCCATGCCTGGAGTAAAACCGTATTTCATGAAATTAGCTGTGTAGATATTTTCTCTTCCCAGGATAATGAAATCAGCATAGCAGCCAAAAGCTAGGCCTCCGCCAATGCCATGTCCTTGCATTGCTGAGATCACTGGAATCTCACAGTCCAAGGGATGAGTAAAAAAGTTGAGATCATTAAAACCAATTTCCTTATTGTAAATGGCGAAAAGTTCTTCTTTGGTGCCTCCGCAGCAGAAGTAGCTATCATAGCCTGTGAGGATGACCACTTTTAAAGAGGTATTTTGCCTGATCTCCTCAAAAGATTCCATAATCCCTTGAATCAGCGACTTAGAAAACGTATTACGTGAATCCTTGTCTTGCATGGTGAGTTGCACGATGCCATCGCCCAACTCTGTCAATTGCACTACTTGCTCCATGGAAAAGCTCCTGTTGTTACAAAATTTTTGATATTGTATTGCACCTGTTCAGAATTGATTAGCGAAGCGATCTTGTCTACTGCCAATCGTTGCGTTTGCTCATTCATAATCCAAAGTTCAGACATATATGCTTTCAAATTTCGGATGGTATCGGTTTCTAGCCGTGTCAAGCGTAACAGGTTACGGCGCAGCGCGTCAGCCGTATTGCCGCTGACTTCATCAACCAGACCGATTTCATATGCTCGCTGTGCCGGTATTCCTTGAGTGATGAGGGTCATCCATTGGGCCTTTTGCACACCCACCCTTCGAATCAAAAAAGGCATGACACAAGCAGGCAATAAACCAAAAAGCATTTCCGACAGGCCAAAGGTCGCTTTCTCCGAGGCAATAACCAGGTCACTAGCTGCAACCAAACCAACGCCTCCGGCATTGACCTGACCATCTACTTTGGAAATAACCACTTTAGAGCCACCACCAATCTGTTTTAGCGCTTCGTAATAGCCATCCGGATCATCTGCCATTAAATCATCCGTCCCACTACTGACTGCTTGGAAATCCATTCCCGTACAAAAATGGGTAGCATTGCCCTCTAGCACCACCACTTTTATCGTTGGATCGGTTTCTACCCGGGTCATTACCTCCCGGATTTCAGAAACCAATACACTATTAATGCTGTTTTTAGCCTCAGGTCGATTAAAAGTTACAAAAAGTACGCCTTTCTGATCGCGCAAATGTATGCTATTATAAGTCATGTTCATTAACTGACAAGTTTTAAACCCATTCGTACTTTCGATGAAAATTCTCGATGGCCGAAAAAATCAAACGACCTTTACCTGTCACATGACTAAAAGGTTCAGGATGCAGGCTTGTATCTACTTTGAAATCTTTAGTACCGAAGGTTAACTTACTGTTCGTCTCAAAAGTTTTTTCATACTCTTCAATACTTAACAGCGCCCTATCATTCAGATGACCACTTATATCATACTGTTTTTGCAGTTCTTGTCCCTGATGGGTCACTACTCCACTATAGAATTCCGAACAACAACCGGAGCCGTATGAAAAAACACCCATTCGCTTGGGTTGTGTAAAATCACCGTTATCAATGGTACTGGCGAGTGCCAGGTGAGTAGTAGCCCCCATAATATTGCCCACTCGCTGACAGTAGTTTAGAGAGGGTGTGACTCTTTGTTCGAAATCAGCTTCAATCGCGTCAGGTGCGGCTTTCTTAAATTTGCGCATATTGGTTCGGTGTGCCCCTTTCACCATCCCTCCGAACGGTGTGTGGAAAGACAAATAATGAAAGGTATCTTGATAATCCGCTCCTTCCACACGCTTTTGATACTCCCTAAAGCTATTTTCGCAACAGTCCAGGTAAGAAAGCAACGACAAATCAGAATCTCCTGCTTCTTTGTCTGGTACGGGCCGGCACGTATCCATCACCTCATAACCATAATATCCGTTGGCACCTTTGTCTACCTGAAACACTATCGGATAATCACTGATCAGCATGGCTACCGCTCCCGATCCTGAAGAAGGCTCTGCAAAAGAAAAATCCATGGAGTCTTCTACTACACCAATACGCATCACATCAGTTGCCACAACCAAGGCTTTTTTGCCTGGCGATGCCTCCGATAGGACAAAATTAACCGCCATTTGGAAACCTGCCGTCCCTGAGTAGCAGGCGTTCTTGAGTTCAAAGAGACGGCAATTTCTGTTCAACCCTAAATGATGATGGATATAGGTGCTCATTGATTTGCCAAAATCTATACCCGACTCAGTACTAGTGATCAACAAGTCAATGTTATTCTTTTCTGCTTCACTTAGCTTGTCAATAATCGGTTTCGCTGCATTAACCCCATTCGATATGGGATCTTCGTAGGGCATCGGCACCGTTTTTTCTTTCATCAACAGATTTTCAAAACGGTCGTTGTCCAGTCCTCGGTGTTGGGCTAATTCGGCCACGTCGAGTGCCGCTGACCCACAATAAACGTTCATAGCTTCTATTCCTGCTTTTGCCATAGTATTAGTTAATTTAATAGTTAATTCATCGATTTATATTTTTTGAATTGTATCTCCAAATCATTGAGTCAACGACTTGAGAGCGTAAAATCTCACTATTTGAGTTAAAAATTGATCACGTCATGGAATCCTGAGCTTGCCCTTGGTTTTTGGTCTTTTCAAAGGCTACCGAAGTATTGATACCTCCAAAACCGAAACTGTTGCTTATTGCCCGGTGGATAGGAATCTCAACGGCTTCCATCCCTATCCAATCTAATGCAGATGTGATCGGGTCCTGCAGGTGCGGATTTGGATGCAAAAACCCTTCCTCCAACTGTACCAGACAAGCCACCGCTTCGACCAGACCTGCCGAAGTAATACCGTGCCCAATAAGCGATTTGGTGGCGTTGGCTTTTGTTCCCGCCATTCCAGTAGTCACAATGGCTTCTGCCTCCACTTCATCACCTAAAACAGCACCGGTACCATGGGTATTGATATACTCAATGGTGGTGGCTGGAAAGTCTGACATCTCCAGTGCTTTTTGGATAGCGCGGGTCTCTCCATTCACACTGGGATTGGGATTCCGATTGCCATCCAGTGCGGTGCCGTACCCAGCCATGCGTCCTCTGATAGTCGTGCCTCTTTGGAGAGCATGGCTTTCTGATTCTAGGACTAAAGCCGCTGCGTTTTGTCCATACACAAACCCACGATGACTTCGATCAAAAGGTGCACATTGCCTAGAGATATCGCTATCCGCAGCTAATGAAACCATAGCACCTAAAGCAGTAAGCGCCTGATATTCATAGATTGAAAGCTCCATAGAAGGCGCCACAACCAATACCACATCATAGTCGCCAGATGCAATCAGTCGATACCCACTAATCAATGCCATTGCTCCGCTAGCCGATGCAGCACCCATGCTGTAACCTTCCCCCTGAAAACCCAATAACTCCGATAAAAGGCCGATTATGTCTGTATCCAAAAAGGTGAAACCATGGGTGGGGTTGATAAAATTCAGTTGCTTCTGGTAACGCTGCTGTGTTTTTACTAATTGGCCCTGATTGAAGTTGCTGCCACCACAGATCAATGCCATACGATCAGCGTTAGCTGCAGCTTGGTCAAGACCCGCAGCCTGGCACGCTTCCAAGGCTACATATACTCCATGTGCTGTTGCTGTTGAAAGATGACGTAAATGCACTGCTTTTTTTTTCAACACTCCATCAGGCAACAGCTTGTCGACCTCCTTTTTATACTCGAAATCAGAGAGCATGGCGCCTGGAAAATCGAACTGCCGATCCGAATGCACAATCTCAATCGTTGAAAAATTCATATCACCTCTCTTTAGAGCCTGAGAAAATAAGGCAATACCTGTACCAATGGGACTCAATATACCCATACCAGTAATAGCAATTTTATCGGCAGACTTATTCATGCCATCTCTTTATTTACGTATTTTAGCACATCCACTAGCAAAGGTCTAGGTCGTTTTATTGCTGGCATTACTTAGTACTTTTTTCTCTTTGGTACTGATGAGCTAGCAATTCGGCCAGTTCGCCTAAGTTGTTGGCCGAATGAAACTCAAACCGGTCAGCTTTTAAATCTAGTTCTTCCAACATACGCTCGATGAGTTCAGCTCGCTCTACCGAGCTCGCTCCTAAAAGTGTTAGCATGGCATCTTCCTTTACCAAGCCAGGATCTACTGTATTGGGTAGCATCTCTTCCAGATGGCTAACGATGCGTTGAAAAATCCTGTCTTTGTGCATTATCCCATTTTTTCGAGCAGCACATCGGCCAATTCATCCAGTGTTTGCGCCCCCACTAATTCCACACGGGCTATATCCAATTCTAATTGCTCCAGGGTCAAAGCAATGAGTTCTCCACGATCTACCGAATTGGCTCCAAGGTCTCTCAGAGGCTCATCCACCAGGATAGTTTCCTCTTCCAACTCAGGGATAATCTCCGTTAGATGTTTTTTTAACAATTTTAACAACATGTCTTTTTCCATAGCCATTACATTTTGTTGATCTTCTATTAGTATAAAGATTATCTATGTGATTCTTTTATTTTAGTTTATATACAGCTTTCGATCTACATTAATCATCATTTTTCATTTGTACTGACTTATGGCACTTCTATGATCGTTTCATCAAAATTGGCTGTGACTTCGTTTACTTAATGCCTTCGTTAGGATATTGAGCGATATTACGTCCAAATCCGGTAATATTATAGATACCAAAAATGATTCTGTGGCTACTCCTAAGGTCATTGCATAGTACTTAGAGACTCTACCTTGACTTTGACTACCACCTTTTAAGGCTCCCATATTATTTCGACGTCCTTTGGAATTCTAACAACAATCCTAAGATAGAATAACCAAGATTTAGACCATATTATACGTCTATTCCTAAGACCTGCACCTAAACGCAGGTTACCTATTTTTCTTTTCATAACACATCGGCTTTTATGGGATCTTTATTGAGCTGAGCCAAGGCTCCTTCCAATAGCTCAGCGGTGGCTTCCATTAGCTTTTTCCCGATCTCGTCCACATGACGGTTGCGCCAGGATTCCAGTTCGGTTCCTTTCACCCATTGATTAAAAGCACCTAGTGCAGGACCCGTGTGCACTTGATAGTTCACTTTGTGATCCTGGTCGCCTGCAAAAGCCACTCTCGAACTGTAGCCAAAGTACCAGCGGAAGACTAACGCCATCTTATGTCGCGGTGTTTGCTCTGCTTTGGTGATCTCTTCAGGTTTTCCAATCTTTCTAAAGTAGGTCTTGGTTTCCTCCCAGATTTCAGCGAGCGATTTCTTGAAATAATTACGCTCTAATTGAATGATTGTTTTCTCTGGGATTTCCTCCAGGGCGTTGTATTGGTTATATAAGGCATACAGCTTGTTGGCACGGGCAGGGAACAAAACGCCTTTTTTCAGTACTTGCACTCTTGCGCCGATCTCAAACATGTCGCCTGCAGGAGCATAATCGGTATCTTGTACATTGATAGCTTCTAGCAAATCTTTCACTTCATCGCTCGTACCGGCCTCTATCGTGCATTGGTTAATGGAGCCAGTTAGGATAAAGTCGGCCCCCATAACAAAGGCACTGGCCGCAGAAGAGGGAGCTCCTATCCCACCAGCTAGCCCTATTCGAATGGTTTCTGGATACTCATATTCTTTTTGGAGATCGTCTCTCAGCCGCTGAATGGAGGGCAACAACACCAATGCTACACCTCCATCTGTATGACCACCTGAATCTGCTTCCACACATATGTCGTAACTGATGGGACGCTTTCTCACTCCTTCAACCTGTTCAGGGGTGAGCTTTCCTTGATCTAGCAAAGCTGTTAGTATACGCTCAGGAGCTGGACGCATAAAGGCTTCTGCTACTTCTGGACGGGAGACCTTGGCCAACACACGGTGGCGGTTGGTAAAGGAACCATCGGAGTGTTTTTCAATGCCTGATCCAAGAAAATATACCAGCGACTCACTCATTTGCATGTAGGCCGCTGCTTCGATATTTTGGACCCCTTTCCTCAAATATAATTCCACCGTCTGCATCTCAAAATTCGGATCGCCCAGATGGTGCAACAGGTTCATTCCATAAGCCTGGCCTTCATCGAGGGCGTCCTGGATAGCGTCAATGTCGGAGGAGACCTGCTCCAACGACAAGCCTGCTGTGCCCAGGTAGCCAATCATGCCTGCTTTGCCCATCGCAATGACCAACTCTTTGGAAGCTGTGCCTCGGTACATTGCTCCTGCAATATAGCTGTAGTTCACACCGTAGTCTTCCCGGAAAGCGGCGCTACCTAGTCGGCGAGCCAAGGGTAGCGATGTTCCATTAACCAGCGAACCAGAGGACTTCCCATTCGTCCCATTAGAAATGGTTTTGGAGGAAGTAGGTGTTGCTGATGAGGAAGCCTCAGTCTTCTTTTTATCCTTTGCAGATGATTTTTTTGTCGTAGTGGATACTTTTTCTTTAATAGGCTCACAGTCTTTGCGGATCTCGTCAACCATTTTAGTCAGAATGTCACGTCCAACCTCCTGGTATTCCGTCACTTCCTGCCCCATCAAATAGCGGATGGTATCGGTCCACTGTACCGATCCAGCAATTTGACGGCTGAGTAGATCGGCTACCTGTCCTGCACCATAAGGACGGGCGGTGATATTGGCAATCACCACTAACTGAGGGTCTTTTAAAGTGAAACCTTGCAAAAACGTTGCAAACTCCTTGGACGCAGCTTCCATGTATCTAGAGTGAAACGGAGCGGTCACAAACAAAGGAATAATTTTGATCTTTTGTGCGTCAAAATCCTTGCAAATTTGATCAATACTGGCCTGTGGACCTGACAATACCGTTTGGGTAGGGGTGTTATAGTTGGCAATGTCCAGATCATTATAGCCACCTTCCTTAAGTTTGTGCTTCAGCGTATCTATGTTGAGACCCAGCACAGCAGCCATGCTTCCACCTGAGGCAGCAGCCATCAATTCACCCCGCTTTTGCACCAATCTTAGACCGGTCTCGAAATCAAAGGCTCCTGCGACTTGTAGCGCATTGTACTCTCCCAGGCTATGACCTACCGCATAGTTAGGTTTTAGGTCGATTTCTTGATACTGTAGATGATTAACTACGTACAAAGCAGGTTGGGTGTACTGGGTCTTTGCCAGCCAGCGATTTGGGTCTTTAACACACAATTCTTCGATATCATAGCCCAATATCTCTGAGGCTCTTTGCACCTCTTTCGGATATTTGGAAAACAGAGCTTTGCCCATTCCTTTGTATTGGGAGCCCTGACCAGGAAATAAAAGGGTTAGTTTCATAGTAGTTAAGTTTTGATTAATAGGTAGATTATTTTCATCGTTTTCTGATATTATTTATTCTAATTTTTTAGCATTTATATGATTTGAGTTATCACCCAGATTACTGTGATAGTACCCATCCACTCACTATAAACAGCTATGGTTCACTATAAACAGCTACTGTAAATCCAAGGATAATAATCCCGATAGTCAATAAATCTGAAGAGTCTTTCATCTTTTTAGATAAAAAGATCATTCATAAAGATATTACTTTACTTCTAATTTTTTTACAACTCCCTCTCAATTAAACCCCTTTTTGTGGCACTTCAATTGAGATGTTACCACATACCCAAGTTTAAAAGCCCAACATTGTATCAAAGGATTTAATTTAAGTTTTATCGCTATTCTAAAACTTACCAATAGGCCTTCTATATGATGGATGAGAATGAAGATCTGGTAACTATAAGAGAATTATCAAGTTTTTTTAAATAGTATCCAGAGGATCTAAATAAGTATAATTTTATCTAATCCATATAGATAAACAGTCCCATTTTTATTTCCCTATCTGTAATAATTTAAATGATTAACATCAAATACATTTATGTCTTCAAACCTAAAGATATTCCTTCAATTATTTTTCGACTCACACTTTAATGACCGTCATCTTCGTTTTATGCATTTAACACCAAAACCTCGGCAATTCATATTTACGTTTAATCACTCTAAATCTGGATAAGACCTTGGCATTACATTGAAAGAATTTTCTATTGAATTGTTTGACTCTAAAATTACAATTCGCAAATACAATTAACCAGGTTTTATCATTATTTTATTTGTCTAATATCTTAAATCGTAATGTATTAACAAGGGCATTGGTCATAAACACTTGTTAATACATTATATTCCGCTTTGTTCTTCCATTTTCTTGTTTCTTTAATTTTCTTAGTTCTGTAAGAGTATACTGATATTCTCAATAACCAAAAAATAGACTGATTTTATTCAGCTTCTGGTTTTCTGTATACAATATAACTTCCAGTCAATCTACACATACCTCTCACCCGAAGCTAGGCCAGGGATTTAAGTTATGACTTTTGATTACGTTTAGTTATTAGACGCTTTCTTGAAATAAAACTATCGCCATCAAACTAATTTTTAATTAGCTAAAATCGGTTTTATAAGCTTTTTAATGAGCTTTTTCATCGTTACTATTCAGCTGCTTATATAAAATATTATTTTAAAAATGAATTTGATTATCATTATTATTGAAATAATCAACTCAGAAAATAATTTTCATAAAATAATATATTGTTCAGCTTAACCCGGATTATTCATCTTGCATCGATTCATTTTGGGTATAAAGTATTAACTTAGAAGCAGTTACAAATAAAAACTAACACGTTAATCATACCCAAAAATGAGGAA
>JBCCLN010000017.1:0-29219 GCA_039026865.1 Bacteroidota bacterium
GCAAAACAAGCAGTGAAGCCAGTATTGAATCCGATGATAAAGCCGGTAATTAAACCTAAGATTTCATCTCCTGAGAGTAGATCAGAATCGGAGCAAGGGCCTCCTGCAAAACAAGCAGTGAAGCCAGTATTGAATCCGATGATAAAGCCGGTAATTAAACCTAAGATTTCATCTCCTGAGAGTAGATCAGAATCGGAGCAAGGGCCTCCTGCAAAACAAGCGATAAAGCCGGTAATTAAATCACCTGAAAGATCTGATTCTCCAGAAGAAGACACAAAATCAAGTGAAAAAACACCTCAGAGGAAAGTCAATAAGCCAATCATTAAACCAAGAATACAGAAAAAAAATTGATGCTTGCAGTCCAAATACTAATTGGCCTAATGATCGTATTAGGCGTAGGGATTATTGTTTTTTCTCGAAATATTATCCATGCAGCCTATGCACTTTCTCTGGCTTTATTAGGAATAGCAGGGGTATATGTATTATTGAACGCGGAGCTTTTAGCAGTTGTTCAGATACTGATCTATGCCGGAGGTGTGGTTATTTTGTTGGCTTTTGGAGTGATGATGACCCATCGCTTAAGAGGAGAAAAAGTACTTTCCGGAGCCAAAAACCAATTCCCTGCAGCAATAACTGCCATAGCCATCTTTGTCATCTTAGCTCATAGCATTTCTGAGACAAATTTTCCTGGTAATAAAGTTCCTAAGATGAATAATCAAGTAGAGCATATTGGGGTGGCCTTTTTAACAGAACATATTGTGGCGTTTGAGTTAATTGCCTTTATATTATTGGTAGCCTTAGTAGGTGCCGCCTACTTGGCCAAGCTAGCGGCCAATGAATGAGGAATTGATACGATATTATTTGTATCTCGCCGCATTTTTATTCAGCGCAGGGATATTTGTGGTGCTAACCAAGCGTAATCTTATCTTTATTTTAATCGGCGTAGAGTTGTTATTGAATAGTGCAAATGTAATTCTGGCCACTTTCTCTCAATTTGATCCTCAGTTAAACGGTCAAATTTTTGCCATATTTTCCGTAGTTCTTACGGTTTGTGAGGTTTCGATAGCACTGGCAATACTGTTGAATATTTATAGAAATCACAAAGTTTCGAACCTTGATGAACTTCAGGAGGTGAGTAATGAGTAGCTTATGGTTCTTTTTAATCATTGCTATTCTTCCTTTAATTGGGGGATTAATAGGGTATTTCTCGTCAGAGAAGAAGACTGTTTTTGCAATAACCTCTATAGTAATATCTTTTCTGCTTACGATGTTGGGAATCGTATCGTTTTCTGGTGAGTTGTTCTTCTCGTCGGAATGGTTAAATGACTTTGAGGTAACTATTTTCATAGATAGAACCAGTTTATTACTTATTGCGCTGGTCACTTTTATATCCTTTTTGGTTCAGGTTTTTTCTCTGGAATACATGGGAGAAGATCCCGGAAAAAATCGATTTTACGCTAAGCTGGGATTGTTTGTGTTTTCCATGATTGGGCTGTTGCTTGCGGATAATCTCTTGTTGCTTTTTATATTTTGGGAGCTGGTAGGTCTATCGTCTTACTTATTGATAGGTTTTTGGTACAAGAAAAAGGGGGTTTCACAATCAGCCCGAATGGCATTTATGGTGAATAGGGTAGCAGACACTGCGCTTTTGGCTGGAATACTACTACTATACGCACAAACGAAAAATCTTTCAATTGCTAATCTTTCGGGAAATATTTCATTTCTTCCATCTATATTGATTGCAATAGGGGCATTTGGCAAGTCGGCTCAATTCCCCTTTTCAGGTTGGTTGACCAAAGCAATGGTGGGTCCGACGCCTGTTTCAGCATTGATTCATGCGGCTACCATGGTGGCAGCAGGGGTTTATCTATTGTTTAGAACCGCTCCTTACTTACATCCACACGCAATGACCATTATTGCTTATATGGGGATAGTGACGGCCTTTTATGGTGCTATTTGTGCAATCATTCAGTATGATATAAAAAAAATATTGGCTTATTCTACTATCTCACAGCTAGGTTACATGGCTATGGGTGTAGGTGTGGGAGCCATGGAAGCTTCTTTATTTCATTTATTTACACATGCATTTTTCAAAGCTGGCTTATTCCTTGGGGCTGCATCCATCATGCACTTTCTACATAAAATCCGCGCCAAAGACGCACAAGACCTACGATTTATGGGGGGATTAAAAACCAGGTTACCCTGGACCTATCGATCATTTTTAGTCTGCGGATTGGCACTAGCCGGACTTCCTTTCTTCTCTGGATTTATGTCTAAAGACGGTATTCTCCTGGGGTCTTGGGTCTTTGCCCATGATCATGGAGGCTGGGCTTATCTAATACCTGATCTCGGGTTAATCACAGCGATGCTCACCGCTTTTTATGTAGGTAGGATGATCTTACTAATATTTTGGGGTGAAGCACGATTTACGAACGGAATAGCAATATCAGAAAAAAATGTGGTAAGTGTTCCATTAGCTTTACTCGCGATGTTTTCCGTTTGGATTTTTCATGATTGGAATCCAATGTCTCATCAAGGATGGATCTTTTCTTTATTGGCAATTACAAAGAGTCACGAGTCCGTTGGAAGCTTAATCCCTTACTTGTCTATCTTACTGGCGATAGCGGGGATGATACTTGCTTATTCTCTTTTTAAGCCCGGAACCAACTACAACAATACAATTACCGAAATGAACGAGCCGGTTTCGAAAAGTGTAAATGTCGTTTTTCATGGATTTTATCTTACTCATCTGTACGAAAACGTTGGGAAATTTTTCAAATCCATCTCGCAGTTCTCTATACTAGTAGACCAAAAAGGTATTGACCCACTTCTTCACTTTTCCGCTGTTTCCTCCGTGGTTTTTTCAAAGGTGCTCGCCCTTATTGACCGGTTTATAGTGGATGGCCCTGTGAATTTACTCGCTTATCTATCAGGATACATTGGGAGAAGATTTGCGGGCCTTAGCTCTAGGGATGGTCAAACCCAGTTGGGTTGGCTTCTTTTAATCGTTACTTTAGTTTTAATCTATATTCAACTTTTTTAGCCTGCCGGAATGCCAAATATCCTTTCGTATATTTTTGTTTTTCCACTATTTATCGCGTTGCTAATGCTGCTTATACCGGCACAAAAGGAACAAATATTTAAAAGTATGGCTTTTGCGGCCGTTTCAGTGCAATTTGTTTTATCTGTGCTGCTAATGATAGGTTTTGATCAATCAATCAATCCAAATACCTGGTCAGGTGCTTTTCAGTTTGTAGAAAAATTGGATTGGATCAATTTGTCCCTGGACACCGTTGGCAACTTTAAAATTCAATATTTTCTGGGTGTGGATGGGATTAGCCTTCCACTAGTGGTATTGTCGTCTTTTGTGATGTTGATTGGGGTTGTCTCTTCCTGGAATATCAGAAAAAAAGTAAAGGGATACTTCATTCTCTATCTCATTTTGAGTAGTAGCATTATGGGCTGTTTTATTGCCTTAGACTTCTTTATCTTTTACGTATGTTTCGAGTTTATGCTGTTGCCCATGTTTTTCTTGATCGGCATTTGGGGAGGAAAACGAAGGTCATATGCATCCATCAAGTTTTTCCTGTATACACTACTAGGATCACTTTTTATTCTGGTTGTGATGATTATGCTTTATATGGGAGTGAGGGAAGAAGGAGTTCATACTTTTAGTTTGGTCGCTATGATGGATGGAAACTACACAAGCGACTCAGTTTTGGGGCTGGGAAAAGAAGGAACGATTTTAGGATTTTCTGCGCGCGCACTCGCATTTATTTTTCTTCTAATTGGTTTTGGTATTAAACTCCCGAGTGTACCGGTTCATACCTGGTTGCCTGATGCTCATGTAGAAGCTCCCACACCCATATCCGTGGTTTTAGCCGGACTCCTACTCAAAGTCGGAGCTTATGGCCTTTTCAGGATCTTATATGGGATTTTCCCAGATATAGCACTAGAATACGCAGGATTGGTTGCCTTTTTTGGGGTGGTATCTATTTTGTACGGAGGAACGAATGCTTTGGCACAAAAAGATCTAAAACGGATGGTAGCCTATTCATCAGTATCTCATATGGGTTTTGTATTGGTTGGGTTGGCTTCTTTGACTTCTACAGGGTTTTCCGGGGCGCTATTCCATCTGGTTTCTCATGGACTGATCTCCCCAGCTTTGTTTTTGATTGCAGGGGTGATTTATGATCGTACCAATAATCGTACAATAGATTGTTTTAGTGGTTTGGCAAGCAAAATGCCTACTTACACCTTTTTTGTAGCGTTGTTCTTCTTTGCTGGATTGGGTTTACCAGGCATGTCAGGATTTGTAGGTGAACTTATGGTTCTGATGGGGGCATTCGCTAGCAATAATCTGAAAATGTGGGTAGGCCTATCAGCCATCATCGGTATTATTATCTCAGCAGCATATTTCCTCTGGACCATTCAGCGAATGTTTTATGGTACGTATTTCATTAGAAAGTCTGCGTGGGAAAGCAACATGTTTGATCTCACGATCAGAGAACGATGGATGTTGATACCTTTAGCCGTTTTGGTGGTAGTGTTAGGCATATTTCCTCGATTGATTTTGGACTATTCTATCGAAACAATCGACTTTTTTATCCAACACCTTAGCAACTATACGCCATGAAGCTGCGTGATCAACTTCATGATATTTTACACGATCTTTCATTTATCGGATCTGAAACCGTACTTGTGCTTGGTGCAATTGTTTTACTGGTCACCGGCCTGATTACTAAGCACCGATTACTTTTAAAACTCATCTTTTCAATAACACTGATTTTCTCCTTTTATTTGAATATTCAATTGGTAGAGGGCGGATTGTTTCTCTCGGACAGTCTTTTTATGAATGCCGAAATAGTAAGCTTTGCTTCACTGTTCATTATTGCCGGACTATCTATTGTTGTTTTCCCCAGAAAAAAACATGGAGCCGAATTCTATTTTTTCATTTTAGCCTTAGTGGTGGGGTCTATATTCATGATGAAGGCAAATAGCCTGTTAATCATCTATTTATCCATTGAGCTTGTCTCTTTTGTATCTTATATTTTAACGAGTTTTTCTTTCAGGAAAGAGGGGCATGAAGCTGGAATAAAGTATCTATTGTTTGGAGCATTGAGCTCTGCCATTATGCTCATAGGTCTGGGATTAATTTATGGTATCACACAATCTTTTTATATTTCCATATGGACCCCTGAGTTGTTTTCATCTCTCCTCGTTCAAGTAGGTGTTTTGTTTTTGGTTTTTGGAGTATTTTTCAAATGCGCAATCTTTCCATTTCATATGTGGACCCCTGCTACCTATCAGTCGGCACCTGTAGACGCAGTAGCATTATTCTCCATAGTTCCTAAGTTAGGAGGCTTAGTTCTTTTAAAGAGGGTATTTCTTAATCTGGCTTTCGATTTTTCACATTGGCTGATCTTGTTGGTGCTTTTTTTTGGTATGGCAACCATTATTGTAGGTACGTTTGGTGCTTTAAGACAGTTTAATACGCGGAGAATGATCAGCTTTGGCTCTATTGCTCATTCCGGGTTTTTGCTGGGATTAGTCATTACGCCATCAGTGGAGTACAAAGAGGCCTTTTGGTGGTATTCTTCCGCTTATACATTAATGAATCTCGCCGCTTTTTATGTTATTAATCGGTATGAAGACGTTTCAATCTATACCAACAGCCAGTATTCGTTAAGTAAAAAAGAGACATTAATGGCAGGTGGCTTCACCCTGATTTTGGTTTCGCTCGTTGGTATTCCGCCACTAGCAGGTTTTACAGCTAAGCTATTTTTATTCACCTCCTTATGGGAAATATTCATTGACACAGGTTCAAAAACTTCATTGACCTATCTCCTGGTATCCGTTTTCGCCACTGTAGCTTCCTTATTTTTTTATATGAGGATACCTTATTATGCGTTCTTGCATAAGAATAATTCAAGTAATTCAGAATTATCTATTGTATTTTCTCAACGGTCAAAAATAATAGCAACTATTTTCGCCATTCTCCTGTTAGTTTTATTCTTTACACCAAAGTTGATAATGAGTTTACAATCTCTGCTAAATAATGTCCATGAGTGATCCCATCAAACATGAATGTGGAATTGTCCACTTACGCCTGAGAAAGCCCCTTCAACATTATATTGACAAATACGGAACTCCTGCTTATGCGGCAAAGAAGATGTATTTATTAATGAAGAAGCAAAGTAACAGAGGACAAGATGGAGTTGGTGTAGCGAACATAAAAATTGATCTGCCTCCTGGCTATCGATACATAAGTAGGTACAGAACAATCGATGGAAATCCTATTGAGTCAATTTTTGGAAAAATAAGCAGAAAATTTGATAAAGCTAAGAAACTATCAAAAGAGGATTTTAAACGGGCCGAGTGGCTAAAGGAAAACTTTGCTTTTACGGGAGAAACCTGGCTAGGTCATTTACGCTACGGTACACATGGAAAGAATAGCATAGAGAACTGTCATCCTTTTCTTAGACAGAACAACTGGAGAAGTAGGAATTTGGTCATGGCAGGTAATTTTAATATGACCAATGTGGATGAGCTTTTCAATAAGTTGGTTGAGCTGGGCCAGTTTCCTAAAGAAAAGGTTGATACAGTCACGGTAATGGAGAAAATTGGCCACTTCATTGACGAGGAGAACCAACGAATTTTTGATAAATATAGAAATGAGTTGAGCAATGAAGAGATCACTTACCGCATAGAAGAGGAAATTAATCTTCAAAAGGTCTTAGAAAGATCATGTCGGGATTTTGACGGTGGCTATACAATGTCTGGTATTCTGGGATACGGAGCTTCCTTTGTCGCGCGCGACCCTGCCGGTATTCGCCCGGCGTACTATTATGCCGATGACGAAATAGTTGTAGTGACATCTGAAAAACCCGCTATTAAAACCGCATTTGGCTGTGAATACGCAGAAATTAAAGAGATATCGCCAGGTCATGCTTTAATTATTAACAAGTCTGGAGATTATGAAGAAAAGCAATTCATTCAGCAGCTTCCTAAGAAGTCGTGTAGTTTTGAAAGGATCTATTTTTCCAGAGGTACAGATCCCGATATTTATAATGAAAGAAGAAAACTTGGCGGGTTCTTAGTGCCTCAAGTCTTAAAAGCCATCAACTTCGACCTGAAAAATACTGTCTTTTCCTACATTCCGAATACTGCAGAAACTTCTTTTTTAGGACTTATGCGGGGAATGGATAATTACCTGATTCAAAAAAGAAAAGAGGTAATTCTTGAGGGAAAACCTTCTCCTGATTCTGTAGAGCAGATGCTGGACTTTCAACTTCGAGTGGAAAAATTAGTACTAAAAGACGCTAAACTCAGAACGTTTATTGCCGACAATGATAATAGGGACGAACTTGTATCTCACGTGTATGATACCACTTATGAAGTTATCAATAAGGGTACGGATACATTAGTAGTCATTGATGATAGTATCGTGCGGGGCACTACTTTAGAAAAAAGTATTTTGACCCTTCTGGACAGGTTGGAGCCGAAGAAAATTGTAATCGTCTCCTCTGCACCACAAATAAGGTTTCCCGATTGCTATGGCATAGACATGAGCAAAATGAAAGAGTTCTTGGCTTTTCGGGCAATGCTAGAATTACTCAAAGAAAGAAATCGAGAATATCATCTAGATGTAGTATTTGATAAATGCTTGGCTGGTCAGTCTGAGGATGCTCCTGCTAATTATGTCAAGGAATTGTATGCTCAGTTTACAGACGAGGAGATTTCACAAAAAATCTCACAGATCGTTGTGCCTAAGGAAGTAAAGGCTGAGGTGAAAATAGTATATCAAACAGTGGATAATCTTCATAAGGCTTGCCCCAATCATTTGGGTGACTGGTACTTCACCGGAGATTATCCAACTATTGGAGGTAATCGAGTAGTAAATAGAGCTTTCATTAATTTCATGAAAGGAGTAGAGGTTAGAGCCTATTGAATCGTTTTTTAGACCGAAAAACTTTCTCCACATCCGCAAGTCCTGGAAGCATTTGGGTTTACAAATTGAAAACCTTTTCCGTTGAGTCCGTCAGAAAAATCCAATGTGGTCCCCAATAAGTAAAGTAAGCTTTTTTTATCTACCAGGATTTTTACACCCTTATCTTCAAATACTTCATCTGACTCCTGAATTTCGGAATCAAAAGAAAGATCATACATCAATCCCGAACAGCCGCCACCTTTTACAGAAACGCGGATATGATGGTTCCCTGTCTTTCCCTCTTTTGTTAACAAAGTAGTAATTTCTTCTTTTGCTTTATCTGTTACGTTAATCATCAGGCCACAGGGTTTAATACTATACTGAAAACGGTAATGTTGTTGATATCTCTTCCATAATAGAGTTTGTCCATGGCATCATACATATTTTTTGCTCTGAAATAGGAAGTTTGAAGTTCGTTCATCCCTTTGGTCATCCATTGAATGGTAAAGGAGCTTTCCTTTTCTTTATGTGTTCGTACATAATCAAGCATTTTATGTAATACATCAGTTTTGTCAAAACCAGTAATGGTTTTAAATAAAAAAGATTGGTTATGTCTTGGATTAATAGTAATAAGGTCAAGTCTAACTTTTCCGTCACTATTAGAAAATTCAAAAATCACTTCATCGCTTCTAAGTCCGAGAAAATTCTTTATCTCATTCTGGATCTTAGCTGATTCTACATGTATGTCTGATCTCAACTCCATTATAATTACTCGAAACAACTTTTCAGATCAACTGAAAGTTCCGCATTTTTGCAAAATTACTAATAGATAGAGCAAATGTGGAAAAACGTTGAGCATATTGGAATAGCCGTCAAGGATTTGGAGACTGTAAATGAAATCTACACGAAGTTTTTTGAGAAACCTCCTTATAAGAAAGAATCAGTAGTTACTGAACAAGTAAATACCTCTTTTTTTAAAGTTGGTGAAACGAAAATTGAATTTCTATCAGGGACGAGTCCTGAAAGCGCCATCACCAAATTCATTGAAAAAAGAGGGGAAGGGATTCATCACATTGCATTTGAAGTAGAAGATATTTATCAAGAACTAGATAGGCTACAAAAGGAGGGATTTCAATTTACGAGACCAGAGGTATTTAAAGGTGCAGATAATAAATTGGTTTGCTTCGTTCACCCAAAATCTGCAAATGGAGTTTTGGTGGAACTGTGCCA
This sequence comes from Bacteroidota bacterium, assembly GCA_039026865.1. Taxonomy (GTDB): domain Bacteria; phylum Bacteroidota; class Bacteroidia; order Cytophagales; family Cyclobacteriaceae; genus Ekhidna. The sequence continues at coordinate 9,161 of JBCCLN010000017.1, forward strand.
GGAAATAAAAGTGTAAAGGGCACCTCTAAAAACCCACTTTCAATTTTTGAGATGATCTTTTTTCCTCATACTTCGTTATAAAAATATTTATTTAATGCCGCTAAACTCCGTTTTTGACGTCTTGTCTCAGAAAAAAACGCTATCTCAAATTCTTGAACTGAGTTTTTAGAGGTGCCCTAAAGAGAGCCCCGTAAGACTTAATATTTTGCTTTTAAACATACACAAAACTACCTGGAATGGTTAAAACCACATTTCTCCCTTTGCCGGAAGGTAGAGGAAAAGATTATCTAAAAAAATTAAATATGCTATGCATCATTTTTTTAGCTTTCTATGATATTAAATCAGGCTTACCTTTAAACTAAGCGATTATAAATGAACAAAGAAAAACGAACAGAAATAGGTGAATTAGGTGAGTTTGCTTTGATTGACCGGCTATCAGATGGGCTTAAATATCAAAATAAGGAAACCGTTAAAGGCATCGGTGATGACGCGGCAGTTTTTAATATGGGAGAAAATTACCTGCTAATAAGCTCAGACATGCTGCTGGAGGGTGTTCATTTTGATCTTTCTTATGTGCCGTTACAACACTTGGGCTATAAGGCTGTGGCAGTAAACGTATCAGATATCGCGGCAATGAATGGTGTACCCAAGCAAGTCACTGTAAATATTGGTTTAAGCAATCGCTTCTCTGTAGAGGCAGTAGAAGTCATTTATACAGGAATCAAAGTAGCTTGTGAGGAATACAACGTTGACTTAGTGGGAGGTGATACTTCTTCCTCTCAGGCGGGACTGGTCATATCCATAACTGCAATAGGAGTGACAAATAGTGGGGAAATAGTTTACAGAAGCGGCGCAAAAGAAAGTGACATTCTGTGCATTACGGGAGACTTAGGAGGTGCATTCGTTGGATTACAGGTGCTAGAGCGGGAAAAGCAGGAGTTTTTGGTAAACCCCGATATGCAACCTCAACTGGAAAAATATGATTACGTAGTGGGTCGTCAATTGAGACCTAAAGCGAGGATGGATATTGTTTATGAATTCAGAGATTTGGGTATTTTGCCTACTTCCATGATAGATATCTCCGATGGTCTGGCTTCAGACGTTTTTCATATCTGTAAGCAATCTGCATTGGGGGTCGCTATTTATGAAGACAAACTACCGATTGAAAAACAAGCCTATGAAACGGCTGCAGAGTTCAGCATCGATCCAAACGCCTGTGCACTCAATGGTGGTGAAGACTATGAATTACTCTTTACCATCAATCAGAAGGACTTTGAAAAAATCAAAAACCATTCCGATATACACACCATTGGCTACATGCAATCTGAATCGAAAGGAAGAACATTTGTAACCAGAAACCAAAACGTGGTTGAATTACAGGCTCAAGGATGGAAGCATTTTTGATCATCACTTGAAATTCAACCTATGAGCTTTAAGTTCATATTTGTTAACTTATCATTCTTTGATATTACTATCGATTGAACTAAAACGGACTAAGCTAAACTCAGTCTTCTAACCAACATTCTCTTAGCCACCGGCAAAACAGTTTGTTCTAGTGGGAATTTAAGTTTTGTTTCGGCCACATATGTGGCAGGGTTGGGCAGCTCTGTAAATTGCTTGGTTAGTTCCATCTTTAAATTCTCATAAGTGCGGCTGATTTTTTTGATTTCACACATTAAAAACTGTGTTGCCATACTTCTGAATTTCTCTTCTGCATGCTCAAAAAAAGTCATTTGATAGCGATACACTGACACTTTGTTACTTGTATCCTGATTAATTAACAAGTAGCCTTCATCTTCATAGATTGGTGAAACACCAACAGGCTCCATAGAAATATTTTCTTCGACAAACTCGTAAAGTTCTTTTCCTTCTTCCATCGTCTCTTTGATTTTAGGGAGCGCGAAAAATAAAATCTCTTCGATCTGATTCATTACATCATCATCATCTATAATTTTTTTATAGGTGAGTTGTAGTTTTTCAAAGTCAGCTTTAGAAAGTGACTGAGGGAAATTTTCAAATAGGATTTTTTTGCTTTCCTTGACTTTTAAAAGGTTTCTGTAGTGAAAAACCAAATCCGCCATAAACGGATATAACTCCGATTGATTAAAACGTTTTTTAACATCTTTTAAATATGCTAATAGAATATACTTTTTGTATTCATAATCAATCAATCCTTCTGTGAGCCAATCATGCTTTAATGTTTCCATAGTGTAGTTTTTAAGTTTTAAAATTTAATGTAGAAATGTCAATATGTCAAATAACAAACGACCAAATTGAATTAGCGAATGTTGAATGTGAAATATTGTCAGTCTAAAATCTGACAGTTTAGCCAAATAAGAAATTTGGCATACTAAATGCTATTTCGATATGAAACTTGATATTTTAACTTTAATATTTAATTAACATGTCAGAAGTAAACTTCAAGCCGCTTGCCGACAGGGTTTTAGTGGAACCTGCGGCGGCCGAAGAAAAAACAGCAAGTGGAATTATTATTCCTGATACTGCAAAAGAAAAGCCTCAAAAAGGTAAAATCATCGCGATTGGAACTGGTAAAAAAGATGAACCTATCAATGTGAAAGTTGGAGACCAGGTACTTTATGGTAAATACTCAGGTACTGAAGTTACCATCGATGGGAGTGAATATCTCATAATGAAAGAATCTGATATTTACGGGATTATTTAAATAAATCATATAATAATTTAAAACAGTAAACAACAATGGCAAAAGATATATTCTTTGATACGGATGCAAGAGACAGCATTAAAAAAGGTGTAGATATACTTGCAGATGCAGTTAAGGTAACTTTAGGACCAAAGGGAAGGAATGTTATCCTTGACAAAAAGTTTGGTGCTCCAACCGTGACCAAAGACGGTGTTTCAGTTGCAAAAGAAATTGAATTAAAAGAGCCAATTGAAAATATGGGGGCTCAACTCGTAAAAGAGGTTGCTTCTAAAACGGCCGATGATGCAGGAGACGGAACCACTACTGCTACCATTTTAACTCAAGCAATTTTTGGCCATGGTATCAAAAATGTAGCTGCAGGTGCTAATCCTATGGATCTAAAAAGAGGTGTTGATAAAGCTGTTTCAGCGGTTGTAGAGAATCTAAGATCGCAGTCAAAAGAGATCATAACAAATGATGAGATCTCTCAAGTTGCTTCTGTATCTGCTAACAACGATCAAGAAGTTGGAACAATGATAGCTGATGCAATGGATAAGGTAGGAAAAGATGGGGTAATCACAGTAGAAGAAGCAAAAGGTACAGAGACAGAAGTAAAGACTGTGGAAGGTATGCAATTTGATCGAGGGTATTTATCTCCATATTTCGTGACTAACACTGATAACATGGAGGCTGAGTTAGAAAACCCTTACATTCTAATCTATGACAAAAAGATTAGTAACATGAAAGAACTTCTTCCTATTCTTGAAGCAACCGCGCAAACAGGCAAGCCTTTATTGATCATCGCTGAAGATGTAGAAGGAGAAGCTTTAGCTACGTTAGTTGTCAACAAAATCCGAGGTTCCTTAAAAATTGCTGCTGTAAAAGCCCCTGGATTTGGTGACAGAAGAAAAGCAATGTTAGAAGATATTGCTATTCTTACAGGTGGTACGGTCATCTCTGAAGAAAGAGGATACAAACTAGAAAATGCTACCATTGATTACTTAGGTACTGCTGAGAAAATTAACATTGATAAAGACAATACTACTATTGTTGATGGAGCAGGTAAAAAAGAAGATATTGATGGTCGAGTAAACCAAATCAAACAACAAATCGAGAATACAACTTCTGACTATGATAAAGAAAAGCTACAAGAAAGATTAGCTAAGTTATCTGGCGGAGTAGCCATATTATATATTGGAGCTGCTACAGAAGTAGAAATGAAAGAAAAGAAAGATAGAGTAGATGATGCATTACATGCTACTAGAGCAGCGGTGCAGGAAGGTACTGTAGCCGGTGGTGGTGTGGCACTCATCAGAGCGATAGATGAGTTAAACAAACTTTCATTAGAAAACGAAGATCAAAATACGGGAGTCGCAATCGTAAAATCTGCGATCCAGTCCCCATTGAGAGCAATAGTTGAGAATGCCGGCGGAGAAGCGTCTGTAGTTGTTAATGAAATCTTAAATGGAAAAGATGATTATGGTTTCAATGCTGCCACGGGAGAATATGTAAACATGTTTCAAGCAGGTATCATAGATCCTACAAAAGTGACTAGGTTAGCGCTTGAAAATGCAGCTTCTATTGCTTCTCTTTTATTAACCACAGAGTGCGTAGTAGCTGATCAGCCAGAAGAAGAAGGTGCTGCCGGTATGCCAGGTGGAATGCCTCCTGGTGGTGGTATGGGCGGAATGATGTAAATCCCATTTGAATATTACAGAAAAATCGTAATTAAAATGCCTCATCAATTGATGAGGCATTTTTGGTTCTAAATTAAAATAATGTTTTTTTCTTTGCTTACGTTATTGGAAAACCACTCAAATTCTAGCTTAACCCGAAAAATTTAGGTTTTTATTCATTGAGATGATCTAATACATTGAATAGGAGGTAATTGATTTCGAAAGACACAACAAAATCGTTTCCCAAATTTGAGGAATCATAAATCATTCATTGTGAATATTAAACTACCATAAATCAATTACTTGAATCAACTCACAACTATTTGTGGTAAATAATGTGAGTTAATATAGTGTTTAGTTACCAGATAATTACTCGCTCTGCTTTGGGCTTCCAGAGCTCATCACCTTCTTGGATATCAAAAGCTGCGTAAAAAGTCTCCATATTGGATAACGGACCTACTGCTCGAAACATACCTGGGGAATGAGGGTCGGTTAAGACTTGTGTTCTTAAGGTTTCGTCTCGGTATTTTATTCTCCAGATGGTTGCCCAGGAAATAAACAACCTCTGTTCTGGTGTGAATCCATCAATCAATCCTGGATTTCCATTTTCTTCCAAATGGATTTGAAGACCATCATATGCAGCATTCAAGCCTCCAAGATCCCCAATGTTTTCGCCTAAGGTCAATTTTCCTTGTACAAACACACTATCTAATGCTTCATACCCATCGTATTGTGCAATCAATTTTTGACTTAAAGAGTCAAAACGTTTCTTATCCTCCTCCTTCCACCAATTCACCATATTTCCCTGAAAATCAAACCGACTTCCCTGATCATCAAATCCATGAGAAATTTCATGACCAATCACTGCGCCAATACCTCCGTAATTCATCGCTGCATCTGCTTTGTAATTATAGAAGGGAGGTTGAAGAATCGCCGCCGGAAAAACAATTTCATTATTTAAAGGATTGAAATAGGCATTTACAGTTTGAGGATTCATAGCCCATCGCTGCTTATCAACAGGCTCACCGATTTCTTTGATGTTTTCACTAAACTCCCACCTCCACGCATTTTCCATGTTCTCCATATAGCTATATTGCTCTCCGCTACTTTCAACTTGAAGAGTAGAATAGTCTCTCCACTTGTTAGGATATCCTATTTTCACCGTGAAATTGTTTAATTTTTTAAGTGCTTGCTCCTTTGTCTCTTCAGACATCCAATCCAGGTTCTTAATTCGCTTATCAAAAGCCTTCATGAGGTTGGCAACCATCTCTTCAGCAGATGCTTTAGCTTCCGGGGGGAAAGTCTCAGCTACATATACTTTGCCTATGGCCTCACCAATCACATTATTAGTACTGGAAAGCACGCGCTCTGATCGCGGGCGCATTTGTTCCGTTCCCCTGATTACCTTGCCGTAAAAATCGAAATTGGCTTGAACCACTTCATGATGAAGGAAATTAGCCTGTTGGTTTACAATATTCCACTTCAGATAATTCTTAATTTTATCCATCGGTAATTCGTTAATTGTAGCTGTGACCTCCTTCATAAATTTTGGCTGTAGCACAATCAATGTATCAACTTTGCTCATATCAACACCTACTTTGCTTAGATAATCCTTCCAATCAATCGCTGGAGACAATTTTTGCAAGCCATTTAGGTCCATTGGATTATAAAGCGCCGGGATATTTCGAGCTGCAATTGGGGTCAATGAAGCCAAAGCCAATCTATTTTCTATTTCCATCGCGTCTGCTGCCATCTGCTCTGGTTTATCTTCGAATCTCATAAGAGTCATCATTCTGCCGATATGAGTGACATATTTTTCACGGATCTCTCGTGATTTTTCATCTTCCTTCGTATAATAATCTCTGTTGGGAAGACCTAAACCACCTGTGGTTACATAAAGTGAATTGATTTTGCTATCCATGAGATTGGCAAAAGAGGAAACTCCATAAAACGGATCGTATCCAGTTTGATGCATTTCAGCAAGTAGATTTTGAAGATCTGTAGTATTACTTATTGTATTAATCTTTTCTATCCACTTATTAATAGGTTGTATACCCACTTGTTCTGCTTGAATGGAATCCATTCCTACCGCAAAGAAATCAATTGCCTTTCTTTCGTCTGACCCAACTACAAAATCAGGATTTTGTGCAGAGCGATCCATGATATCCAGCATGATTTTATCGTTTTTCTCTCTGAGTTCAGGGAATCCTCCCCACCTACCTTCATCAGCCGGTATTTCTGTTTTGTCTAGCCAGTTGCCATTAGCAAATCGATAAAAGTCCTTTCTCGGATCGGTATCTCCCATCATGGTTAGATCCAGGCCTGGAGGCATCTCCTTATCTCTTACATCACCAGTTGTGCTCATGCACGCTCCCAAAATAAAGAGAGCAAGAAGCATTAATATTGAGTTTTTCATTCTCTTAAGTATTGATTTAAATAATTTAAAAGTATGATAATGAGTCAAATAGCGCTATCAATTTATAATTAGTGGTCAAATAGATTGATAAAAGAAAAATCAAGGAAGCATTTAACTATCTCGATCCCTGTGCATTGTGTAGGAGATCTTTAGTAAAGATCAAACCTACAGCTTACTTTTCGCAAGCTCAACCGGATCTATAGACTCCACCACATACCTTGCGTTTTTAATCAAATTAATTACTCCTTTTTTACTATCTAGTGTCTTTAAGAAAAGGCAAAAAACACGCTTACTGACACCTGCAGCGTAGTTTTTTAGCAAAAACAATGAATTGAATCTATTATATACTTTGGAATAAATTTCTCAAAAATTCATCTGAATTTTGAACGGATTGAAGGTAAACCTGTGATTTCATTGCATTTTCACTGAAATTTCAAAAATAGATTCAATGAACATTTGTGCATTGAAATTTCAAAAAAACATGCTCTATGAGCTAAAAACACCGTTTTCTTTCAAAAGATACTGTTTTCTTAGAGACACTACCTAGATGTCTAGTATACACACAAAAAAATATATTTTTCTTTTATTATTTCTTTAATTTTTGAAACCGAGTTTTTATTTCTGTTTAGAAAGAGCAATACTAATTCTCGATCGGAAAAATAGTCCAAGCTTGCATCATATTATTTTGAGATGTCCTCTTCATCATACGTTTTCTAATCAAAGAATCTTTTGAAAAACCCGCCTTTTGGCCTAATCCTTCGTTACTTAAAATTTCAAAAGCCTTATCTAACCCGAAAAATTCGGGTGTTATTCATTGAGATGTGGTAACACGTTGAATAAGAGATAATTGATTTCGAATGGGATACCAAAATCGTTCCCCAAATTTGAGGAATCAAAAAACATTCAGTATGAATATTAAACTATTGTAAATCAATTACTTGAATCAAACCGCCACTAGTTGTGGTGAATAATGCGGGCTAAGATCAATAAACTGCGTTTTTGAAATTCTGAAAGCCTGGATTTGAACCAAAAATCCAGTTTTGCAAAGGATTCTAAAGTCAACGGCAGCTTCATATTTTTACGATCTCTCAAAATATCTACCAAATCTTTAGCCCGCTTTTCATAAGGAATCCCATTGAAATAGACATTTGATCTGAAAGAGATTCAAGTCCTAGCATTTTTTTCTTGATTTATCACACGTTTTACAAATGTCATTTCATAAATAGAATATCTAAAAAAACGGTATCTCTAAAAAAAACAATGTCTTTAACTCACAGAGTGTGTTTTTTAAGATTTTGATGTACAAATAGTTGTTGAATCCTTCGATAGATTCTAATGAAAACACACTAGCTATAGGTTCATTCTCAACTCATCTAAAAATCAGAAGAATTTTTGAAAATCTTAACGAATAGAACTTAATTTATAAAATCAATTTGATCGTTCTACCATAAATGGTTTAAACTTATTAACCTGAGTTGTGACTAGTCCTGATGAAGATTTTAGTTGCATCAAGAAGAGTTTGATTCTCTATGAAAAACTGATCCAATGTACTCCTGTTTTTCATTGCCATATTTTTAATCATTTTAGCTTGCATATTCGGATCATTCATATTTAGTTCTAATACAATTTGCTCAGAAGCATCAAACGCTTCAACTATTCTTTCTTTTAAATGAAAATTTGCCTTTGGGAGTGAATGAGATTTGCCATAGATGTAGGAAACTTTAGTCCCTTTGCCCTTGATTTCCCAAAGTCGGACATTCTCCAACCTTTGTGCTTTCGCATTACTTAGAATGAGTGTGCCTACTAGCACACCAACTAAAAGAATCAAGTTTTTTACCCAGTTTGATCGTTTGACAAATTCTTTCTTCATTATTCTAATTTATTTACAATCACACACATTGAATTCGCAATAGATCGCATCGGCAGATCGAATTATCTGATGGTTGATATAAGCATCAATCTCTAATGATCATATAGATCTTTCTTTGTCTTGATAGTACGACATATTCACTTTTTTATTACAATGGGTAATAAAAAATAACCTGATGCTAATCATAAATAGTTACCTCCGCTTGTTAAGCATTGTATCGGTTTCTTAACGGATTCCTTTCAAAATCATGTTGATTAAATCGCAGCTTAAAATCTTATTGATTAGTTTCTCCGAATAACTTATTTAATGTATAACGAAAACATAAAAGTTAAAATAATTAATAAATTATCATTAACAATTATGTATTAAGATGGGCAGTCCATACGGGAATTGTGGCGTGATTTACTACATCTTCGGCAATACTTCCTGCCAGAAAGTGCCCCATACCTTTTCGCTGGTGGGTACCTAGTGCAATCATATCTGCCTGGATGTCTTCGGCACAATAGACGATACCATCTTCCTCGTTTTTGTGGTTATAAATCATCATAGTGCAATTTTCGATCTCATACTTAGAGATAAAATCCTCCATCTGTTTCGTATCATGCCGTGTAGAGGTAAAACTTGCCGGGGTATTGATCTTCACAATATTAAGATGGGCTTCAAATGTTGATTGAAGTTCTTTTAGTTGAGCTATAAAGTCATCATCAGTATTTATAAAGTCTGAGGCAAAGACAATTTTTTCTATTGGCTCTAATTCTGCCTTACCACTGATAGTAATAACCGGGCATGAAGATTTTCTAACAATCCTCTCGGCATTTGATCCAACAAAAAATTCATTCAATCCTTCCGCGCCTTCCGTACCTGCAATTAAGAGACTCACTTTTTCTTCAATAATTTGATCTATAATAGTATTGAACGCATTCCCTAACTGAATTTTAGTAGCAATTTTATCATTTGAGTATTTTGCATTAGCTACCACTTCATCCATTCTTTCCCTTACCCGCTCGTAGAGCTTCTTAATGTACAGAACTTCCATAGGATCTTCGTTTTGGATGCCCATTGTTTTAAACGAATTAACGGTGGGGTGCTCAATTACATTGAGCAGCATAATTTCGCTGTCTACTCTATGAGCAATCTGACAGGCAAAGTCTAGCGCATGCTCAGATAGTTCGGAAAAGTCATATGGTACCAATATTCTTTTCATGTGTATCTTGTTTATTCTCAATCGCACACATGGAATTCGCGATAAAGATTTATCTGGCGGTTAGCACAAATTCGCCTTCAAATCTTTATGCTTATTTCATGTGTATCTTGTTTATTCTCAATCACACACATGGAATTCCTATAAACTTATTCATCCTTAGTTGGTATGCGAAGAATTCTAAGTTTATGCTCGTTTCATGAGTATTTCTTTTTTGAAAGAACAATATATGTCATAAGTTAACAAATTTGCTTTTTATCAATGAAATCCTTTGAAAAACTCATTTTTCAATTTTTATCTAGCCCTACTCTTCCTAACTCAATAGTTAAATATGCTGAAAGCATTGATTACTACTAAAAAATTATGTTCTGCAAGGATTTCTATTTAGACTAAATAAATAGCACTCAGCGCTACTCCTAGAGAAAACAAAATTGAGAAAAGAAGGGTGGAGATGGCCATTTGCTTTAGAAAAGGATCTAACTCATAGAGGGGCTTTTTCGCAACAGATTGAATGTTTTTCAAGAAAAAGAGGTTAATAGGCATAAAAATAAATTGCCACCAGCTTGCAAATTCTAAAAAAGAAAAAATAACTGCCACGATAATACTTGCCTGAAGTAAAAAGATATGATAAACAACTGCCTTTTTTCTGCCTATTCTTACAGGGATGGAATTTTTACCGGATATTTTGTCAGATTCAATATCGCGGATATTATTAACATTTAAAACGCCAACACTTAAAAGCCCAATACTAGCTGCTGGCAGCAATACGGCCCAATCAAATGATTGAGCTTGCAAATAATAGGTTCCACAAACCAAAATAATTCCAAAAAAAAGAAACACGAACAGATCTCCAAAACCTGCATAACCATAAGGGTTTATGCCCACAGTATATTTAATGGCAGCTGCAATAGCCAAAAGCCCGAGCATTAGAAAAATGAATGCGCTAATGAAATCATCCTTAAAAGAGATATATAATAAAAGGCTGCCAAAAGAAAAAGACAAAAAAGCGAACAGCAATATAGCTTTCCCCATTGCTTTTTTTGTGATTTTACCAGATTGAACCATGCGATTTGGTCCTTTTCTTTTTTCCGAGTCTACGCCTGAAACGGCATCTCCATAGTCGTTAGCCAGATTAGATAAAATTTGTAAAAGGAAAGCCGTGAGTAAAGTCAAACCAGCCACATAACCATTTATTTCACTGGCTTTATAAGCGAGAGTTGTACCTACTAACCAGCCGGAAAAAGCCAGAGGAAGCGTTCTCAATCGAAAAGCGCTTATCCAAGACTTCGGATCTCTCATATTACATTCTTTCAGGCACAGCTATACCCAATAATTCCATTCCTTTTCTCAAGGTGTGAGCAGTTATATATGAAATAGCTACTTTGAAAGCTAGTCTGTCTTTGTTATCCTCATTGAAGATCGGTACTTCCTGATAAAACCCATTGTAATCTTTTGCTAAATCATAAACATATTGTGCAATTACAGCAGGTGAATATGTTCTGGCTGCCTCTTTCAATGATTTTTCAAATTCTGTAAAACGATAAATAAGATCGACTTCTCTTTGATTAAGGTCTCCGACCTTTGATTCAGCAAAAGTGGTTGTTATCTCCAATGTTTTGGCTCTTCGAAGAATCGCTGCTATTCTGGCATGTGTATATTGAATGAACGGTCCCGTATGTCCGTGAAAATCAATAGACTCCTGAGGATTGAACAGCATCCTTTTTTTAGGATCCACCTTGAGCAGAAAATACTTTAGCGCACCTAGACCTAATATTTCATAAAGCGTACTTGCTTCCTGAGTGTTTGTATCGCCAATCTTTCCCAATTCTTCTGTATGCTTCTTTGCAGTATCGTACATTTCTTGCAATAGATGATCCGCATCAACTACCGTTCCGTCTCTCGATTTCATTTTACCAGATGGGAGATCGATCATGCCATAAGATAAATGATACATACCGCTTGCATAGCTCCTACCTAGCTTTTTCATGATCGTGAACAACACCTTGAAATGATAGTCTTGTTCATTCCCCACCACAAACACGTTTTTATCAAAAGGAAAATCCTGATGTTTCATGTCACTTGTACCCATATCTTGGGTTATGTACACAGCGGTCCCATCACCTCTTAAAACCAATTTTTCATCCATTCCTTCATCCGAAAGATCTACCCATACAGAATCATCATCTTTTTTATTAAATAATCCTTTTTCAAGCCCTTCGTCCACGATATCTTTTCCCAGCAAATAGGTGTTAGACTCTTTGTACATTTTATCGAATTCAATGCCCATCCGATGGTAGGTCGCATCGAACCCTTCGAATACCCAGTTATTCATTTTCTTCCATAATTCCACTGTTTCAGCATCGTGTTCTTCCCACTTTTTCAATAGTTCTTGTGCCTGCTTGATAGAGGAGGCTTCTCTTTTGGCCTCTTCAGGATTCATTCCTTCATCTACCAAGGTATTTATTTCTTCTTTGTACCATTCATTAAACTTTACGTAGTATTTCCCAACCAAATGATCCCCTTTTAACCCAGAGGTTTCAGGCGTTTCTCCATTACCCATTTTTTGATAGGCTAACATCGACTTACAAATGTGTATACCACGATCATTTACCAGGTTTGCCTTCAGCACTTCATAGCCATTGGCTTTGAAAATTCGAGAAACTGCATCTCCTAAAAAATTATTTCTCAGATGTCCAAGGTGTAGAGGTTTGTTTGTGTTTGGAGAAGAGAATTCTACCATCACTTTTTGTCCATTCTCTGGCATAGAACCAAAGGAATCATCGGAAGACATTATGTGAAGGCTTCTTATCCAGGATTTATCGGATATCTCCAGGTTAAGGAATCCTTTCCTGACATTGTAATTCTTCACTTCAGTAAGATGCTCTTTAAGCCAATCTCCTATTTGGTTGCCCGATGATTCAGGATTACTCTGGGTTATTTTCAGGAAAGGAAATACCACGAATGTGTAGCTACCAGAAAACTCTCTCCGGGTTGGTTGTAAGCTTAATTCATTTGGATCAAGATCATAGCTGAATAACGACTTAAAAGCTTGGGCTATTCCCTCCTTGAGTGCCGTTTCAATTTTCATCTATTTTGTTTGAGTGTTGGTGTAGGTAAAAAAATCTCTGCCATCATACATCGCACACCTCCTCCCCCATATTTTTCTATTGTTGGGATAGGAGAAGACAAGATAAATCCATGCTTTTCCAATGCTTTTATTTGCTTTGGTGTATATGAATCGTATGCAGCTTCAGACATTACTATGATCGCTTTTCCATTCGCATTTCTAACTTGAAGGATATTTCCCGCAAAGCAGCTTACCTGTTTTTCAGAGATCTCAATCACTTGTTTTCCTGTTTTTCTTAAGTTGAAATCGACTCTTGCTCGCTCGACCGGATCGTCTATACATTCCAAACAAACTACTGCGAAATTCTCTCCAACTGACATCATCACGTTGGTATGATAGATCGGCAATCTTTTCCCATTCACCGGTTGCATAGCATTAAATTGAATTGAAGTATATCCTACTGTATTACAAAAGTTTTCTAGTACCTCAGGAGAAGTTCTATCAGAGATGGCCACATAGACAATTCGGTTAGGCCTATCTAATATTAAGCTTCCGGTTCCTTCCAGAAACTTATTTTTCGTTTCCCATTCTGCAAAGCTTCTAACTTCATGTACAAAGAATTCTCTTTTCAATTGATCAATAATATCTTGTCTTCTTTCCCTTCTCCTGTTCTCGGCGAACATAGGGTAAGTTAGAATAACACCATCGTCGTGCATGGTTAACCAATTATTAGGAAATATAGAATCTGGCGTATCATTTAATGCAGTATCTTCAAATATCTCCACATGAATTTTATTGAGCCTGAGTTCATTTACAAATAAGTCAAACTCTTCCAGTGCTCGCATTTGAATTTCTGAACGATCCATTTCTAGATCCGCTTCATGCTGGAAATAATTGTTAATAGCTGTTTGATCATTCCTGTAAAAATGAACAGGCCTCACCATAAAAATTGAATCTGTTATTTGATTATACATATTGCCTTCGCAATGGCATAGTGGTACATCTAAAAAGTCCTTCCATCTTAGCAACTTCCCGGTAGTTAACTTCCTCAACCTTTAGTCCCCAATTGCGAAACTGTTGATTGAGTCTTACAAAACTGCGGTCCGAGATAACTACTTCCGGACTGATAGAAAAGAAGTTTGAGTTCATCTCATACATCTCCTCTTTGTTTATTTCGAAAATATTTTCTTTTCCGAAGAAATCCATCAAAAATCGGACATCGTCTTGATTTTTAAACCCGCCTGGATAAATTACCGACTTGTTCCGCCCTACAGGTTGAAAGCAACAGTCAAGATGTAATGCGTTCTCTAGTGGATCTATATCGGATTTATTCAATTCAAAACCTTTTACATTCCAACTTGAAAAAGTCTTTGTCAAATAGCGAAGTGATTCTTCCGTTGTTCTTGAAACTGTATATTTTTTAAAATCTTCTTTTTTTGAATATCCCACAAAAAGATTTTCTTTCCATGGAATGATATCGCCGCCTTCCATAAACAAGTGCTCATCAGGAAGAAGTACTTTTTCAACTTGATTGATAATATAGTTGATCCCTTCAGACTCTTTCTTTCTTTCATGTGTTATACAAGGTATCACCAAGGTGTCGTTTATCACAAAAGCAATATCTCTTGAAAAGATTTGGTTCAGATTTTCTATAGATACTGGTCGATAAACCTTTACATTATACTTTTCAAATACTTTACGAACTTCTTCTATCTCCTTAATGAGATCACTCTCTTTTGGATAAGTTCCTGCTTTGATATGCGCTCTACTTTTGGGGTCATATGTCTTTTTTAAATCAGGGATTTCTCCCATATTCTTTGCTGTACCTAAAATAACAGCCTCTAAAGGTGCAGTTTCATCTAAAATCTTTACAGAAATCATATTATTTCAAAACTGGCGCAAAAGTAAAACGAATATTTAATGATTTGAGGTAATATCTTTAGCTAACAATCAGGTTTTAAGATCCTTTGAAAAAATTGCCGTTGGGCGTATGCAAATTACGCCAACACAGCATCGCCTACTTTTCGGCCCTACCTTTTGTTATTCGATGGTTGAAAATCCTTATTATGCATAGTTCAACTGAGAGTTTAAAATTCCGAGAGCCTGATTTGATTGAACCGTTAAGTTTTGCAAAGAATTTTTTTAGATGCATTTATCTCGGTGTGGAAGAGCATTTGTTGTTATTAATCAAATATTGAAAACGAATACTTTCCATAATTTCAAATTTCATGGATAATTGCAACGCTTTATGAAAATAGCCACAAATGAGAAAGTATAGTGATCTAATAGATCAGACATTTGATTTTCCAACAGATGAGTTTAAGGTCTCTGATAACCAACTTCATTTTCATGAAATAAACCTGATGGAAATCATCAAATTATACGGAACTCCTTTTAAGCTAAGCTATCTTCCTAAAATAGGACAGAATATCCAATTCGCTTATAAGATTTTTAATAACGCCATTAAAAAATACAAGTATGAAGGAAGTTATACCTATGCATACTGCACTAAGTCTTCTCATTTCAAATTTGTTGTTGAAGAGGTATTATGTAACAACGCGCACATTGAAACTTCATCTGCATATGATATCCCCATAGTCAGATCCATGTTTCAAAACCATAGGTTAACTAAAAAACATTTTATCCTTTGTAACGGATTTAAGAAATTACATTATGTTCAGGAAGTGACTGATATGTTAAACGAAGGTTTTGAAAATTGTATTCCTGTGTTGGATAACCTAAATGAATTAGATTATTATCTCAATCATGTGAAAGGTGAATTCGGTGTGGGTATCAGGTTGGCTGCTGATGAAGAACCAAATTTTGCTTTCTATACTTCTCGACTCGGGATTAGATACAATGATGTTTTCTCTTATTGCAAGGAAAAAATGACAGGTTCAAAAGCGAGGTTGAAAATGCTACACTTCCATCTTAATACTGGAATAAAAGATACAGCATATTACTGGAGTGAACTGAGCCGATTCATTTACAAATACTGCGAACTAAAAAAAATATGTCCGGAACTGCAGTCTGTAGATATAGGAGGCGGTTTTCCCATCAAGAACAATTTGTATTTTGAATATGATCACCAATACATGGCAGAACAAATCATTTATAACATACAGTGTATTTGTAAGAAAAACCATACAGCTGTTCCGGATATTTTCACTGAATTTGGAAGTTTTGCGGTGGGTGAAAGCGGTGCAATTATCTATTCAGTACTGGATCAAAAACTTCAAAATGACAAGGAATTATGGTATATGATGGACGGCTCTTTTATCACCCATATGCCAGACAGCTGGGGACTCAATGAAAAATATATTATGCTTCCTATTAACCATTGGAAGAACCCCTATCACAAAGTAAACCTGGGAGGACTTACTTGCGACAGCCAGGACTACTATGACTCAGAAGCGCATATTGGGGAAGTATTTCTTCCGGAGTATGGCAAAGAAGAAACCTTATACATTGGATTTTTCCATACCGGAGCCTATCAGGAATCTTTAGGCGGGTATGGTGGTATTCAACACTGCCTGATTCCTGCTCCAAAGCATATCATTATAAACCAGGATGAAAATGGTGCAATACAACATCAACTATTTGCTGCAGAACAAAAGAGTGACGCCATGATGAAGATTTTGGGATATTGAAAAGAAACGATTTCCTATGTTTACATCTAAATCAATCATCAAAATATTTATCCTTTAATTTAATGTCTAAAAATCTTGTCATCATACCAACTTACAACGAGAGTGACAATATTAGGGATATTATAAGTGTGACTCTCAATCTTGTGGTTCCTTTTGATATTTTAGTCGTTGATGATGGATCACCAGACGGGACTGCAGACCTAGTAAGGGAAGAAATAAAAAAATCCCCCGAACGCCTACATTTAATCGTTAGAGAAGGAAAACTCGGTTTGGGAACAGCCTATATCGCAGGCTTCAAATGGGGTATTGAAAGGGGGTATGACTATATCTGCGAAATGGATGCTGATTTCTCTCATAACCCAGAAGATCTGGTCAATTTACAGGAAGCCTGTGAGTCAGGGGCGGATGTAGCCATAGGGTCAAGGTATGTAACGGGAGTAAATGTCATAAACTGGCCTATAGGTAGGGTATTGATGAGCTACAGCGCTAGTTATTATGTTCGAATCATAACCGGGATGCCTTTCAAGGATACCACAGCAGGATTTAAGTGTTATTCCAGAAGGGTATTTGAAACACTGAATCTCAATAAGATTCATTTTATAGGGTATGCTTTTCAGATTGAAATGAAGTTCAATGCCTGGAAGCACGGATTTAAAATTGTAGAAGTACCCATCATTTTTACTGACAGAACAAAAGGAGAATCTAAAATGTCAAAAGGAATTTTTAAAGAAGCCATCTTCGGTGTATTAGAAATGAAGATAAAAAGCTTGTTTAGGAAGTACAAACCAATCAATTAATCAAATCGAATGGCCTTTATCGGCTGTACCTTTGCAATGATGGTAACAGGTATAAAGAGCGTCAATCCAACAATTAAAAGAACAAGTACATTTAGCCCTATTATTGTTGCAATATTGAATTCTATTGGAACATGTGACATATAATAATTAGCTGCATCAAGTGGTATGATTTTTAAGAAATACTGGATCAACCCTATGGAAATACCAACACTATTTCCCAAAATCAATCCTCTGACAATCAATCGAATGCCATTCCAAATAAAGACGCTTTGGATTAACTGGTTAGAGGCTCCTAAGGATTTCATCACCCCAATCATTTGTGTCCTTTCCATAATTAAAATCAGAAGAATAGATATAATACTGGTACCCACCACAAATAAAATGATAGTAAGAAGTATAATAACGTTTCTATTTAATAAATGGAGCCAGTCGAAAATTTGAACATATTTATCCGTGACTTTATTTACATATAGATTTACATCCAAGTTATTGAACAAATCACTCTCCGCTTTTTCAAGTTGACCCAAATCGTTGATAAAAAGTTCAATTCCTCCTGCCTGGCTTTCATTCCATCCGTTAATTCGCCGAACTAAATCTAAATCCCCGATAATGATTTTTTCATCAAACTCCTCTAATCCTGTTTCGTATATTCCAACTACTTGTAATTTTCTAAAGCGTGGAGGATTCTGCACAAAATAGATCATTACCTCTTCTCCTACTTTTAACTTCAAATAATTAGCAATCTTCTGGCTCAGTGCTACCTCAGTGGAATACCCTATACCAGAAAAATCCGGAAACTTACCAATGATCAAATGTTTTTTGAATGTTGCTGTATCAAAACGATGATCTACACCTTTCATAATTACCCCCTGAATTTCCTCCGTTTCTTGCGACTTAGTTTCTGCTTTTGACCTGATCGCTTTAATCAATCCTGCCTTCATTGCATAAGGTTGTATTCTTTTGGTGAGAGGGTACTCGCTAAGTTGATGCAATAGAGAATCTGAAACAGAAATAAATGTCTCTTCAAATGAAGTAGAAAGCGTGTATTTGTTAACGATCAAGTGTCCACTAAAACTATAGATCTTGTTCTTGATTTGTGTTTTAAACCCATGCAGGACCATGAAGGCTACCAACAAGACTGCCAAACCAAGTCCTGTACTGACTACTGCGATCCGATTAATAGTAGAAGAAAATGTTCCGTCCGATTGTTTCGATATGCTATTGGATATGAAATAGGCAAGATTCATAGATTGCACAAAATAGTGTTTCAATCCTGTAAGAACAAACTAACTTGTGGAATTATGAATCAAGCGGTGATTATTTTCCTTGGATTGATGATGCTGAATTGTACTAATCCAGCCCCAAGAAGTGAAATTCAAATTTTACCAGGAGCGTACCAAATTACCAAGTATTTGCCTCTCATAAATGCTAGGAAGGTAGGATTAACCGTTAATCACAGCTCTTTAATAGGGAAAAAACATCTCGCAGATACTCTTATCAATTCTAATATAGAGGTAATTAAAGTCTTTACTCCAGAACACGGCTTCAAAGGGAGCTTTAGCGATGGAGAAGCGATTGATTATCAAAATCAAAAAGCAGATTTTGAATTGATCTCCCTCTACGGAAAAAACAAAAAGCCAACGCCAGATCAAATGAAAGATCTAGAGGTAATGATTTTTGATATACAAGATGTTGGAGTACGCTTTTATACTTATATCAGTACCATGCATTATATAATGGAGGCATGCGGAGAAAATAACATTCCATTAATCATATTCGACCGTCCTAATCCCAATGGAAGCTATGTAGATGGCCCTGTTTTAGATACCGCTTTTCGGTCATTTGTTGGGATGCATCCCATTCCTGTGGTGCATGGAATGACCGTTGGTGAATTAGCTCAAATGATTAACGAAGAGGGTTGGTTGTCAGGTGGACAAAAATGTGATTTAAGCATTATTCCTATTCAAAACTGGAATCATTCCCTCCCCTATTCGCTCCCAATTAAACCGTCACCTAACCTTCCAAATGATCTCAGTATTGCGCTCTATCCTAGTCTATGTCTTTTCGAGGGAACTGTTATGTCAGTGGGTAGAGGAACGGATTATGCCTTCCAGCAGATTGGCCACCCTGTTTATCCTGACACTACTTATTCTTTTACTCCAAAATCACAAGAAGGCGCAAAATGGCCTCCATTTGAAGATGAAAAATGTTTTGGCAAATCATGGATCGGACAGAAGCCTACCTATTCATTCACGTTGCAGCCGATCATCGAAGCGTACCAAAAAATGAATCAGACAGATTTTTTCAATCATTACTTTAAGAAACTTGCCGGTTCCGATCAGTTACAAACACAAATTGAAATAGGAATGAGCGAAGAAGAGATAAGAGCTACATGGCAAACTCACCTCAATGAATTCAAAAAGTTACGAGTTAAGTATCTTCTTTATCCATAAATCCTTTTAATAACAAAGTGGGTTATTCGGAAATTCCAACTCTACAAAACGCCTATAAGAATCCTTTGAAAAACCCGCCTTTTGGCCCAACTCTTCGTTACTCAAAATTTCAAAAGCCTCATTTACGCTCTGTAAGCTACGTTTTTGAAATTCTGAAAGCCTTGATTTGAACCAAAAATCCAGTTTTGCAAAGGATTCTATAAAGTAACATGACAACACTGCTCCCCAAATTTGAGGAATAAAAATCATTCGGTATGAATATCAAAC
>JBCCLN010000018.1:0-28891 GCA_039026865.1 Bacteroidota bacterium
ACTGAATGATTTTCGATTCCTCAAATTTGGGGAACGATGTTGTCCTCTCATTCAAAATCAATTACCTCCTATTCAACGTGTTACCTCATCTCAATGAATAACACCCGAATTTTTCCATCTAACTAAAATGCAACCATTTGAAAATCAAAAACTTACAAATGCACTTTTAGTTAGCTATTTTATGCTACACAGCCGCCTTAGCAGTGCAATTTCTTGAAATGCGGGTTAAGTCTTAGAGCATATAACTTTTTAAGAACCTAGCCGAAAGGAACACGATTAAAATATCAAAAGTCACCAAAAATTTGGAAGGAGGTTCAACAATAGTCAATTCATAGAACCTGTTCAAATTTTAGATCTGGTTACCCTAGATTAACAGCCCTTCCCTTTAAGGATCGCTATATTATTTTTAAATTCGTAGTCTATATTAAAAGTACGTGCAATGATCTCAATAGCATCTTTTGGCTTTTTCTTATTAAACTTTGCGGTTAGCTTACAGTCACTGAAACTTGCATTTTCGAATTTCACCACAATTCCATACACTTCTTCTAAAACTTCTTTTACTTCACTCATTTGATGATCCTTGAAGGTTAAAACTTTCGTTTTCCACGCGAGGTAATTAAGATTTTCGTTTTCTTTTTTGATGATACCTTCATTTTTTGCAGACACTAAACCCACCTTACCTTTTTCTAATTTTACAGATACGCTTTTATCATCTTTTATCAATTCTACAAGGCCTGATTCTACACAAACTTCAGTATCTGCATCATTGGCATCGATCAAAAAAGAAGTACCCAAAACTTTTACCGTAGCATTTTCTGTGTGGATAATGAAAGGTCTATTTTCGTCCTTTTTAATATCAAAATATGCTTTACCGATTAATTTAACTTCGCGAACGTTTTCATCGAATGTGATTAACTCTACCATAGCGTTTTCATAAAGTGCTATTTCACTTTGATCTGCCAGGAGCTGCGATACATAGTTTTTATCATTGTCTTGGTTATTTAAGACAAATAACATGCATACCCCAAGAACCAAGACGACAGCTGCAGCATATCTGACCCAAGAATTATTCAACCAATAGGTAATATTTTTATCGTCTTTCTCTTCTAAAATAGCACGTAAAATATCTTGTCTATTCAGTTCAACATGTCCTGATTCTATCCAACCAATCTTAGCACTTAGATACGTATCTGCATTCTCTTTAGATGCTGATCTCCATGATTCTACTAATGATCTTTCGTCATTAGTAGCGTCTTCAGAAAAATATTTTGCAAGTAATTCTTCCATTTCTTTCTTAATATCTGACTATTAACAACTTATAACAGACTAACCCCTTATTCTTCTTAAAAATTATCCCATTTAATATCGTAATTCTGTGGTACTAAGTCTGCAGTCCTCTCCCATGACATGTAGCCATGTATAGTCATACTAAATTTATCAATAATTTGGCCAGTAGGATCAAGTTTAACAGGTCTTTTCAATAGTCGAATCACAGAAATTTGATTTCCTGGCTCTTTTATCATTACTCCCTCCGCATTGATAAACTTTCTATATAAACTTTTCACAAAATCGCATGACTTTAAAAAACTACTACTCTCTTTTTCCTTCCGGTATTCTACGATTAAGTTCTGTTGGAATTCTAGCTCGTAGGAATCTCCCTTACAGATTAGGATATCTTTTGCTTCAATTTGGTTAGACTTATTTAGGTTAAAATTATGGATGTTTTCAGCTGTAAAAATCTTAAAACCCTCTTTTCTCAGTTCATCTTGTAACAAGGATTTTTTAAAATGATTGAAAGATCCCAAAAAACTTTTCTTTCTATTCTTTCTCCAACCTTTTCTTTCAGAAGCAGATGATGGCTCCTGGTTTCTAAATCGAATTTTTCCTCTAAATCTTAAATCATCTTCTCTTTTTCTGAATGATTCAAGATAATAGTCAATGATATAACCTAAAGCATCGTTTCGAATAATGATGGGTTCCTCAGCGTGTGCAGTTAAAACTTTGCTTGCTTTATTGTACCGAAAATGGATGACTTCAGGATTTTTAATCATACAAGCATAAGAAAAGTCTGATCTTCCCATGAGTTCTTCTTTAAAAATAGTGTAGTATAAATTCCACTTGTCTTTATTATTATTTGTAGTAATTCGATTTGATACTACTTCTACCTCTTCCAAGTGTTTAAGGTCTGGTATAAATTGATGGTCCTGAATTCTGGAACCCCCATTATATTCGGTCATCTGATACACGCCATTTACGTAACCTACGTGAGAAAAAACGAGATCGTAATAGCCAGGGGGAACGGAGGCTAAATGATAGTTCCCATCGCTATCTGTATGAGTGCCAATACTAGTCCCATCCAGAAAAACATTAGCACCCACAATATTTGACCCTTCTGCGTCAAGAACTGTCCCAGAAATAGTGAAGAAGTTTTTTTTTCGAATGGTTTGCTCTTCAGGCAACTCATAATTCAGGATGATCTGATCTTTGAAAAAGGAATATTTTAATCCTGTTCCTACTAACAGCGACGATAAAACTTGATCTATTGGTTGACTCTCCACAGCTATGGTATACCTGCTTCCGGCTGGAAATATTTCTGAATTATAGCTAAAGAAATAATTAGTCTGAGCGCTGAGTGTATCGAGGATAATCTCCAGTGGGGCATTATCAAATGTAGCCGTAATACGATTGTCTTGTTTTTTTTGGGTGAAAGCGAATATTGGAGATAGAAATAAAAGAATAAGGATCTTAATTCGCATTGGAGATGCCTTTTAAATCTTGAAGGGTTTCTCTCAAAAGCTTAAGCGCTTTTCCCATTTGAACTTCTACCGTTTTAACCGAAATTCCTAAATGATCGGCTATTTCCTGATATTTGAGCCCCTCAAACCTGCTCAGTTTAAATATCTCACTGCACCTGGGTGGAAGCCTGTCTACCTCATTATGAATTCGTTTGCGAATTGCATCAGGATCATTCAACTCATGATCTTCCAGATAGCTGGACTCCAGGAATTGTATTATGTGTTGCTTATATCCATCCCTTACTTTTTCATGCTTGATAGCATTCAGGCAAGAATTATGAACTGACCGATATAAATAGCTTTTGATCGATGAGTCAGGAGAAAGTGAACTACATTTCTCCCAAAATTTCACAAATACGTCTTGAACAATCTCTTCTGCCTCGACTTTGGTATCCATGAAACGAGCGGCATACAAAACCATAATTCCGAAATAGTGGTTAAATACAAGTTCAAACGCACGTTTATTTTTGTTACGAAGTTGTTCTACAATTATTTCTTCGTTTTCCAATAGTAGTGATTATAAAGTCAGCAAATTTCCAGCTAAAGTTAGAAGAATTTCTAAAAGACAAATCATCCTCATACTTTACCAATAAAACCGAAAAATCCGTATTTCAATTGATTGATGACTGGATAAACGGATCAAAAGCCTTCACGTTTCATACCTCCGGCTCCACGGGTAAACCTCAGAAAATACAGATTACTAGAGATCGGATTATCTACAGTACACGATCTACTTTTGATTTCATTGATCCAAAAAATGAGATAAAGAACACATTGCTTTGCATCAATCCACAGTTTATTGGGGGAGCAATGGTGGTCTTCAGAGCGCTCATTATGAATCTTGACCTCTACATTATAGACCCTACCAAAAATATTGTTGAAATCATCCCTGACAATGACAAAATTGATCTGGTTTCAATGGTGCCTATGCAATTTCAAGCGATGAACAACGAATCTCTGGATCAATTCAAAACGGTCTTAATTGGAGGAGCACCGTTAGGGGTTCTACAAGACTGTAATTCTAAATCTGACATTTATGCTACCTATGGAATGACTGAGACAGTATCTCATATCGCACTGAGAAGTATTTCAGATGTCGAATATCGTACTACCGGAGATACGAAAGTAAGATTGAATGAAAATGGCTGTCTTCAATTCAAAGGAACAATCACCAATCATAGTTGGCTTTCCACCAATGACCTGGGTGTGGTTGCTTCCTCCACACGCTTTGAATGGATTGGGCGAAAAGACTTCATTATCAATTCTGGTGGAATCAAACTCAACCCGGAGAAGATTGAAGGCAAATTGACCAGAATCTTAAATGATCGCTTCATCATATCATCACTTCCAGACCGTCTACTTGGAGAGAAGGTGATATTAATTATTGAGGGAAAGCCAGAAGAGAAACTAGATTTTTCGAGTCTTGAAAAATACGAAGTTCCCAAAATGGTTTTCAAAAATATCAAAATTGAAAAAACTGCATCTGACAAAGTAGATCGTAGAAAAACCCGGGAAAAACTACTCAATTCGCTCAAATGGTTTTAGAAATAGTTTATCAAACGCAGAACATACCAGCGCCATTTGCATACGAGGCACTGTTTAAGATTGACTTGTCCCTAGACGTACAGGTTTCTTTTGAACTCAACTATTTAGATAGAGATGAACTGACGGATGATGAGATAATCAACGAAGGATTTAGTCTGAATGATGATTTTTTATGGAACGGGAATTTAGGGAGCAATTGGAGGCCTTTATTATTATCCAGATTTAAGAATTTCAACTATCAAAATAAACCAAGTGAAAATTTTTATATCTATGTCTTAATCGATGGTAAAGAAAAAGGATTTCTTGCCTTAGAAAACAACCTCTTACTACAGGAATTGATGCAAGGAGTTTTTGAGTCGTCAGGAAAAGAGGATGCTCTTACGTTGAGGTTCTACGAAAATGATATTGAAACTACGGTAACATGGAAATTTTCCTTGAGAGAGCTTTTAGTGAACAATATTCTAACAAATTGGACTCATGGAAACACATTAATGCAAGAAGTCTACTCAAGCAATCTGGAAGAACTAAAGTCTTACTTAAAACCAAAAAACAAAAGTGTAAGTACTAATCTTGTTGATTGGCTGCCGCTAGAAAGACCTCAAGTCTGGAAGGCGCTTAAGGCGCTTCTTGATATTACTAAAAATAACTTAACTTTCTTTATTTGAGTGAATTTTAATGAACCAGATTAAATGAAAAACTTAGGATTTGTTGGAAAACTAATGTATGCCGGGCCAATGGCCATGTTTGGGATCTTCCATTTTATGGGGGCAGATAATATGACTGGAATTGTGCCCGATTTCTTACCTATACCAATTGCTTTTGTGTATTTAACCGGGCTTGCGTTAATCCTATCAGCTATAGCCATCATACTTGGAAAAAAAGCAAAGCTTGCAACTCAACTTCTTGGTTTAATGTTGGCAATTTTTGCGGTTTTGATTCATTTACCAGGTTTTTTAAATCAAGATCCATTAGGATCATCCAAGTTCTTGAAAGACATTGCTCTGGCTGGAGCCGCCTGGTATATGAGTGCGTATCTTTCTAATTAATTATGTTGTAAAAGCAAATGAGTCATAAGATGAATTATACATTGGAGCAACAATTAATATAAAATATATAATTGATTCCACTTATGCTTAGAAGGTATTAGCATCCTTTGGCCCAATTCTTAGTTAGTGTCTCTAAGAAAAGACGAAAAACCCGCTACTAACTCCTACCATGTAGTTTTTAGCAAAAGAATGAATTGAATCTATTTTATACTTTGGAATCTATTTTTCAATTTTTTAAAAATTCATCCTGAATTTTGGATGAATCGAAAGTGAACCTGTGATTCTATTGCTTTATTGTTAAAATCTCTCAAAGAGACTCAATGACTATCTGCACATCAAAATCTCAAAAAAACACGCTATATGAGCTAAAAACATCGTTTTTTTCAAAAGATACTGTTTTCTTAGAGACACTAAACTACGTTGTTGAAATGCTGAAAGCCTCGATTTGAACCAAAAATCCAGTTTTGCAAAGGATTCTCTGAGGTAATTGATTTCGAATGAGAGGACAACATTGTTCCCAAAACTTCAGAAATCCTGACCTGACTCCCAAAATGAGGTAATAGCTGAGATAGTTCGTAAATTCTCTTTGTCGCAATCTTGTATCATTCCAAATTCGAAAACATCTTTTATCGTTCAGAAAAGATTTTCTGTCGATCATTATAGTGTGTTTGCGACAGCAAAAATTTACGTCGAGTCAGAAGTTCTGAATTTGAGGAATCAAAAATCATTCAGTATGAATATTCATTTACCCTAAATCAATTACTTGAATCAACCCGCCACTATTTGTGGTGTATGATCAGAGTGAAGTGCGATGCTTCATCTCCAATGAATGTTTCAAAGCCTTGATTATTTTTCAATCAAGGTTTTACATTCCATCCAAGATACGGGTAGGGATCCAATCACCATTAAATCCATAGGCTTGCATGGCTGCTAAGGGAAGTTAGCTGCTCTATATTACTTTTTACAATGTGGGTTAATTTGAAAGAATATGCTCACAGGAGTTATCTGTACGTTGATGGCATATGTGTCTCCAGCATAGAAACTTTTCCCACAGGTCTAAAATCATAGGTAGAGAAAATAGCAGGAATTAAAACAACATCTCCTTTAGAGAAAGAATAGCTCTCTCCTAAAACTTCTAGATCGACCATTCCTTCCAAGATGATGTATATCTTAAAACTATCAATGGTGAGGTTCACAGAAAAAGGTTGAGTAAGGCAAATTTTATTAGTATGAAAATATTCATTGTTAACCAGTGATTGCTTTTGATTAGTAATCTCTTCGTACTTAATCTTATACTTAGCAGGTTTGGAATAGTCCATTACATCCAATGCTTCTTCAAAGTGTAGTTCACGACTTTTACCATCAGCATCTACTCGATCAAAATCATAAATTCTATAAGTGATATCAGAAGCCTGTTGAATCTCCGCAATTAAAAGACCTTTTCCTATTGTGTGGACTCTGCCTGCGGGCAGAAAAAAAACATCTCCGGCAACCACTTCTTCTCGATTTAAAATATCCATCAATTTACCCTCCCTAAATTTCTTTAAATATATTTCTTGATTAAGGTCTTGATTAAAACCTATGATTAGTGAGGAACCTGGGTCTGCCTGCATTACGTACCACATCTCCGTTTTCCCGAATGAATGATGTCTTTCTTTTGCGACTTTATCATTAGGGTGCACCTGAACAGAAAGATCATCATTTGCATCTATGAACTTAACAAGTAAAGGAAAATCAACTCCAAACTTTTCATACACTCTTTCACCTATAAGCTCGCCTTTATGATCTTTAATCATATCCCTCAGAGATTTTCCTTTAAAGACCCCGTGCTTAACTACTGAAATGTTTCCTTTAACACCTGAAACTTCCCAGGTTTCTCCACAATTTGGAAGATTACCAAAATCCTTCCCTAGTTCTGTTTTTATTTTCTTGCCGCCCCATAGTTTTTCCTTGTAAATCGATTCAAATTCTAAAGGATATAGTAGGTTTTTATTCATGTAATTGATTGTCTTTTGTAAAGAGACAAATCCGAGTTAATCATGGTATGAGATTATGTAGGGTTGTTGATTTATGCTAGACCAATAAAAAATAGCCAGACAATCCCTAGAAAATGCCAAAACATAAACACATTAAAGGCATAGTACCTTGATTTGGAATGTACCCTGTATTCTCTTATTTTCTTGAAAACGGTTATAAGTAAAAAAAGTCCTATAGAAACATGAAGAAAATGAACCAAAGAAAAAGGAAACAAAATGTTCTGATACGTAAGATTGGCATTTAAAAGCTCACTCCAACCAATTACTTGAAGGACAGAAAACAAAAGACCAGAGATTAAACCTAATGCAGTGAAACGAAAAGCTTTCTCGATATCGTCTTCTTGAATCTTTAGTTGACTCAAGACCAATAGTGCACTGCTAACCAAGATGAACCATGTGGCTACTTCATAAATTTCAGGAATAATTATCTCAGGCAAATTCTGAAATAACCAAACAATGATAAAAGTGATAAAGATCAGCGAACTTGTTGCGATAAAAAGTTTCGTCATGTGCCTAGCAGCGTTTTGCATACGTTGCTTTTCTTTGATACGTTCCTGAACTAATTCTCTTTCGCTCATTTCTTATTGGGTTTAATTAACCTGCATCTTTAATCATATGTTTGGTAGAAAACGATCTTCACCGTATCATGCTTTCCAAACAAGTTTTTAGCAGATTTACACTACTATAAAATCCAAACATCGCAACTTAAAAATGAAATGGCTGAATGTATTTTATGAATTTCCAGTGTAGCGATGCAAAAGTAGGAGTAAATATGACTTTAAAGGAACAAGTAAAAGTTGTTTTTCTCGTGAATTAATTCACAGAAAGAAAATGGCTTTGAAGGATCTTTTTATTAATGTTTCATCTTCAATTTAAAAGTCATTATCTGGCCTTATGGTAAGTTGAACGATAATTTCCTTTTATTCAAAACTTAATTGGTTACTTGGTAAAAAGTTAAACAAGTGTATGGCAATCTTTAAACTATCCGTTAGTCAAATAGACTATTGAGAAAAGTGCTGGTTAGTAATGAAACAGGCTCAAGTTTAGCGTTAATCCTGATTACGTTTTTTAAGAGTGATATTATTATTTGTCACACAGGGAATATAAAGCTATTGAAGTTTTCAATAGCTTTTTTTATGCTATCTTGTTTTAAAAGCTACTTTGAAAGGGGTCTTCTTTATCAAATAACATGAGAACACAAACTTTTGAAACCACACTTCATTGCCAAGGATGTTTGAATAAGGTGAAGCCTCACCTGGATAAAGATGTCCGCATTCGAAATTGGTCTGCACTTATCCATAAAGATGTTGCCCTAAAGGTAGAAGGAGAGATATCTGCCATTGAGATAGATAAACTTTTACAAAAAGAGGGCTATCAAATCAAGACTAAACCAGGTTTCTGGAAGGATATAGTTAAATGGCAAAGGGCATCTTTCAACACAATAAATTGTTTGATCGGTTGCTCAATAGGAGATTTTGGAATGATTTTCTTTTTACAAGCATACTACCCATCAACTCCTATGATAATACAAATGATACTAGCAATTATCGCTGGATTGTTTACTTCCGTCATCTTAGAAACCACAATTTTAAAAACCAGGGAAAAGTTTTCATGGTTATTAGCTTTAAAGACTGCCCTGAGCATGTCTTTTATTTCCATGATAGCCATGGAACTGGCAATGACCTCTACAGACTTTATGATCACAGGTGGAAAAGCTACTTTTAGTGACCCTATGTATTGGTTCGCCCTTTTTCCAGCGCTTATTGTTGGTTTTTTGGTTCCGCTACCTTACAACTATTATAAGCTCAAGAAATTTAACCAAGCTTGTCATTAAAGGTTACTATTCAGCTGCTCATGTAAGATATTATTTTAAAAAATGAATTTGATTCTCATTATTATTGAAATAATCAACTCAGAAAATGATTTTCATAAAATAATATATTGTTCAGTTTTAAGTAAATCAGATAGTTTTAATAAAATCTAATTTCCAAATATTTGATAATCAATCTATTAAGTAGCTGAATAGTAACTATTAAAGAATCATGTACTCGGAATTACTAGCCTAAATTCATCGAGGATGCGAATGATGGCTGCCTGAACAGTCCTTTCATTTTTTACTATGTTACTACCAAAAACACCTGACGCGTATCCCTGCCAAACGGATTCATCCTTTTTTCTATCAAAGAAAGTAATATGTATGGTTCCTTCCCTCAGGCTCAGATTATTTGAATTATAGACTTCGTCCTTGGTTCTAATTCCGTCACTATCATTGTAAGAGCTTGTGTCATTTTCCATGACAGTTAATTTCTTACCAAACTTTGAATGAACCCAATAGTGAAATTCAGGCTGATTATAACTACGCAACTTAACATCTTCGATGTAAAAGTTGTAAAATATTAAAAAATTGGATTTCCCTTTTTTGTGTCTATAACCCCATCTTTCCAATACCCTGGTTACATGATGTTCTATCATTTTCTTTTCCGTATCGGTTCCTTCAAAGGTTTCGTTTTCTACAAATGAAAAGGTCTTGTAACTATTAAATTTTCCTTTATAACTATAATCAGAACCTACCTCTATTTCGCTAAAGCGACAAAATGATAACAATACTAATAAGACTAATGAGTAAGAAGATTTTAACATTGGAGCAATTATTTTTGACTAGAATTAAAATTACTCATAAGCCCCTGAATTTTAACATTATCTTCTCGAACATTTTCGGTATTTAAACGAATACTGGATAGAAAAAACAGATTATTTTACCCCTGGTTATAGCAACAATAACCTATCGGTTTCGTAACTTGACTATCATGCGAATGCTTAAATATATGATGAATGCTTTCTTAGCAGCTATCTTTTTGACTGCCACCACTGGTGTGGTATTAAACAAGCACTACTGCATGGGTAACTTGAAATCTGTGACCATCAATGAATCGGCAACTCCTTGTGCTCAAAGTGGAACATCCATTCCTTTGCCATGTTGTGAAGAAATCAGTCAAGAATTGAAAG
The DNA here is from genome assembly GCA_039026865.1 of Bacteroidota bacterium. GTDB lineage: Bacteria > Bacteroidota > Bacteroidia > Cytophagales > Cyclobacteriaceae > Ekhidna. The sequence goes on from JBCCLN010000018.1 coordinate 10,429, forward strand.
TAGAAGAGGTAACACAGGTTTCCTTTGAATTTGACCTCCATCCAGCTCTATTTGATTTAGGTAGTATTTTGTTTGGTTTATTCAATCAATTCGTTTTTAACCACAGGGAATCTCCTCAAATTAAGAATTATTTCCCTCCTCCTCCTTACGTAGATTTTCAATCTGATTATCAAGTATTTCTAATATAAATAGTGTAAGTGATGCTAAATAAGATTTAAGCATCTATAGCCTATTAAGATCCCCAGGCTATTCAGGTTTGCACTTTACTCCAATGCCATAAATTGAGCGTAAACTTAGCATCCTTAACATACCAAATCGAGGATTCTAATTTTATGAAATTCCATGTGGCCTTTAGAAATAGACTTACACGCATGAAACATATTTTTGTATCAATATTTTTTATATCTATCTCGCTATTTTCATCTGATGGACAAATTATTCAAGGAATAGTCATTGACGCAAATCAACAGCCTCTTATCGGAGCAACTATCTTGGAGTTAAATACTCTAAATGGTACTGTAACAGATACAAACGGACACTTCAGCCTTAGATCTTCTGAAAGAAGCCCCACACTTATCATTTCTTATTCTGGGTTTATCCCTGATACGTTACTTGCTGATGACACAGGGGTCATGCAAATTATATTAAAAGAAAACACCGAAGAACTGGGTGAAGTAGTGGTACAGACGAGCAGCACTTTTATTGACAATTTGGAGTCGAGACATAATGAAGTAATTACGGAAGCCGAGTTAATAAAAGCGGCCTGTTGCAACCTGTCTGAAAGTTTTGAAACCAATGCCTCCGTAGATGTATCATACGTGGATGCGGTCAGTGGAACCAAGACGATTCGAATGCTAGGTTTAGATGGTCGCTATGTTCAAATCAACCGGGAAAACATTCCCAATGTGAGAGGGCTGGCAGGAAGGTACGGTCTCTCTTACATTCCCGGTACCTGGATCCAGGTAATTGATATAGGTAAAGGGGCCGGGACAGTGGTGAATGGATATGAATCTATGACTGGACAAATAAATGTAGAACTAAAGAAACCGGAATTTAGCGAAAAGCTTTTTGCAAATGCCTACGTCAATTCATTTGGGCGATTGGAAGTTAACCTAAACCATGCAAGAAAATTGAACGATAAATGGCATGTGGGACTTCTGCTTCACTCCAATTATTTCAATAGCGAAAGAGATCGAAACAATGATGGTTTTTTGGATTTACCGAAGGGCAGGCAAATCAACCTAATGAACCGATACAAATACCAGGGAGATAAGTTGGTTTCTCAAATAGGGATCACTGTGATGAGGGATGAAAAAGCCGGAGGGCAGGTTGGTTTTGGCTTTGGAGATAATTTCAGCACATCCAATGAATATGGCTTTTCCAACAACACAACCAGAATGGAAATTTTTGGCAAGACAGGATTGCTCTTTCCGAATAAACCCTATAAAGGTTGGGGGTTCATTTATTCGGCTTCATACCTGGATATAGATAGTGGATTTGGAAGAAATAATTACGAAGGAGAAGAAACAACCATTTACGGAAATATCATCTTTCAAAACATCATTGGAAACTCTTTTCACCAATATAAGACCGGAGCTAGTATTTTATTTGATGAATTTGACGAGATTTATGCTGATTCAGCATTTAATCGTAAAGAGATCGTTCCAGGACTATACTATGAATATACCTTTACCCCGAGCGATGAATTTACACTTTTGGCCGGAGTTAGAACGGATTTTCACAATCTTTATCAAACCTATTTTACTCCGAGGCTTCATACACGGTATCAACTTTCCCGCAATACCACCATCCGGGCTGCAATAGGCAGAGGCTATCGCACTCCCAATGCGATTATCGAAAATAGCAATATACTAATATCATCCAGACAACTTATCGTTGAAGAAGAGCCGAAACCTGAAGTATCCTGGAATATTGGGGGAAGCTTGGTAACGGCAGTAAACATTGACGATAAAAAGCTGAATCTCATTCTGGATTATTTCTATACTTTTTTTGAAAATCAATTCGTCTATGATATGGATGCAAATTCTAGCCAATTGAAAGTGTATCCTTTAAGAGGTGAATCTTATGCACATAGCTTTCAACTGGAAGGAAACTACCGATTCACCGACCGCTTAAGTACAAAGGCAGCTTATAAATTTTACGACATTCAAATGACAATCAATGATGCTGTAAGACAGGTGCCATTTAATCCCAGAAACAGATTTTTCCTAAACATTGAATATGCAACGCGATTTGATAAATGGAAAATTGATTACACTCTGCATTGGTATGGCTCTAGCAGGTTGCCCGATACATCAGATAAGCCTGAAGAATTCCAAAGACCAAATGAATCACCACATTATTTTCACATGAATGCACAACTAAGTAGAGGTTTTAGATGGGGCAGTGTATACCTCGGCTCAGAAAACCTACTTGGATTTACTCAAGGTGATCCGATTATTGATGCAGAAAATCCTTTTGGAAACGAATTTGATGCCTCAATCGTTTGGGGACCTATCGTTGGACGTATGATCTACGCAGGATTTAGGTATAAGATTAAGAATTAACTTTTAAAATGATGGATTTAAAATTGAAAACAAGTCAAAAAAAAAGAACGCCCTCCTCCCAGATAGAGATGAATAGGAACATATTGGTTCTCACGTTCATCCTTATTTCATTGCAGCTTTCAGCACAAAATAAACCTATTGAAGTAAGAAATGGATATCAAATAGAAATACAGACATCTGCTATTTGTGAAATGTGCAAATACGCTTTAGAGAAGGACTTAACTTTTGAAAAAGGAGTCAAAGAAGCGACATTAAACTTGAATGATAAGGTACTAACAATCCTATATAATCCAAAAAAAACAGATGTTCAAACGCTTAGGAGACGAATTACTAAAGTCGGATACCACGCAGACACGCTTGCACGTGATAGGCAAGCATACGAAAATTTACCTATGTGTTGTAAGGATGGATCACATGGCTCTCCCGTTCCGCAGGTTCCCATCAAAGCACAAGAAGACAATAGATAAAGGTGGAAATATATCACCATAACCTGGATAGTCTAGAAAGAGAATCAAATAGGTTATTAATTAGTGATCGCAGAATCAGCGCAGCAAGGTTATTTACTCTGTTGGCAACAGGTTTCATGATGTATCAAGGCTATCAAACAGGTACAGTCATTTTCTATATAATCGGGATCATTGCATTAATCGCTTTTTTCTTGTTGATCAAAAAACATCAGTCTATCCGATGGCTAAGCAAGCTTATCAAATCAAAAATTGAAGTCAACAAAAATGAGCTTGACTTTATGGCAGGGAAGGATGCTCCATTCGAATCAGGTGAAGAATTTATCCAACACGATCATTCCTATGCCTATGATCTTGATTTTTTTGGAAAAAAGTCGATTTTTCAGATGCTAAACCGGACTGGTACGGTTCGCGGTAAACAGATTTTGGCGGATAGCTTGCTTAACATACAGCACAAAGATATGATCCTTCAAACACAAGAGGCGGTTAAAGAACTCACGCCTTTAATCGATTGGCGTCAACAATTTCTTGCCATTGGATCAATTGATAGAGAAACAACAGAAAATTTTCATAACCTCATGAAATGGTCATCTCGGCCTCCGGTTAAGGAACACACTATCATCAAGGTCCTGTCTTTTGTGATTCCTGCAACTACGCTGATCTTTCTCCTATTCTATTTAATACAACCCCTGAGAGTTTTTGGAAATATTGCGTTCCTGTTATTCCTGATCAATCTTGGTATTCTGGGAATCAGCTTTCGAGCGATCCGTGAAGAGCTTATACCCTCAACAAAAATTGAAGCTATTCTAAGACATTATTCATTGCTTCTGGAGCTCATAGAGAATCAGTCATTTAGTTCTTCTAAACTTAAGGCACTTCAAAAGTCCATTATGCCTAAACAAATCAAGGCAAGCGTAGCCATTCATCACTTGTCGCTTCTCTTTGGCCGTATGGAACATGTTGCCAATGTATTTGCCAGCCCTCTTCTCAATGGTTTTCTTCAGTATCACATCCATGTACTCAGGGGTTTTTCACAATGGAGACGGCTATATGGCTCTCTTATTCACCATTGGTTAGATACAGTTGGAGAGTTTGAAAAGCTCAATAGTTTGGCTGGTTTCAGCTTTAATCATCCTGAATTTATCTTTCCGGCTATCAATATGGAGTATCGCATTAAACTAAAAAACGTTGGTCATCCACTTCTGAAGGAAGAAAGAGCCATTACTAACTCTGTTGATTTTAGCAAAAATCGCTTTTTTATACTTACTGGATCGAATATGTCAGGGAAAAGTACGTTTCTTCGGACTTTAGGTGTGAATATGGTATTAGCAGGAATAGGAGCTCCCGTTTTTTCAAAGAAAGCAGATATCCACCCGTTAAAAGTATTGGTTTCTATGCGATTGTCTGATTCTCTCAGCGATAGCGAATCTTATTTTTATGCAGAGGTAAAGCGACTAAAAAATATCATGGACCAGCTAAACCAGCAACCGTGCTTTGTGCTGTTAGATGAAATACTCAGAGGCACCAATTCTGACGATAAAAGAAATGGAACCATGGAGGTGGTTCGAAAAATGGTGAAAAAGAAGGCTTTTGGAGGTATTGCTACACACGATCTTGAAGTTTGTAAAATAACCAATGAATATCCCGAAATACTTGCTAACAAGCGATTTGAAGTAGAAATTGTAAATGATGAACTTGTTTTTGATTATCAACTGCGAGACGGAGTTTGCGAGAATAAAAGCGCTAGCTTCATCATGAAAAAGATGGGGGTGATTTAAACTTGAAGGGCTTGAAATCATTCAGAATGAATATTCAACTGCTGTAAATCAATTATCTCTTATTCAACGTGTTACTTCATCTCAATGAATAACACCCGAATTTTTCCATCTAACTAAAATGCAACTATTTGAAAATCAAAAGCTTATAAAAGTGCTTTTAGCTAGCTATTTTATGTTATATCGCCGCCTCAGCGGCGCAATGTCTTGAAGTTTGGGTTAAGTCGTAGCGCCACCACAGCTCGAGCCTGCGCCTGCGGTACATCCATAACAATGTTGATTTACAATAATTTCTCTATTTTCTAGCGAACGGATGTCAAAATCAGCAATATGTTGAGGTCCATTTACTTTTAGTTCCAGCATCTGATTAAAATCACAATCATACATGTAGCCATCCCACCCGATACTGATGGTGTTGCGGCACATTACTCCAATTGCAGCCGAAGGATTAAAAGCATTTACTAACTCATCCATATAATCTTCATACTTTTCTGTTTTTACCAGATACTCCAAAAAGCGACTTATGGGAAGGTTAGTAATACAGAAAAGGTCATTAAAGGTGATTCCATAGTTGGTAAGTTTTTTTTTAAATTGTCTCTGAAGTGCAACTTGGTCACCTGGCAAAAAGGCTCCGGCCGGATTATAAACCAGGTCCAATTTTAGGTTTGGATCTGTTTTTCCGTAACCTACCCCATTCAGCATTCGCAATGCCCTAATGGATTTTTCAAAGACGCCATTTCCACGTTGAGCGTCCGTTCGTTTGGCATTGAAATAGGGTAAGCTGGAAACTACATTAACCCTATGTTTTTTGAAAAACTCAGGTAAATCATTGAATTTTGGGTTTGCAAGGATGATGGTCAAATTGCAACGGACAATGATCTTTTTTTTCAACCTGCTCAATTCCTGTACAAACCACCGAAAGTGAGGATTCATCTCAGGAGCCCCTCCGGTAAGATCTACAGTGGAAATATTGGTTCCTTCCAGTGCGCTTAGACACAGTTGCATGGTTTCTTGTGTCATGATCTCTTTCCTGTCTGGTCCGGCGTCTACATGGCAATGTGCACATACCTGATTGCACATTTTACCCATATTAATTTGAAAAATATCTAGATGGGTAGGTTTAAGAGGATCGTGCCCAATTTCATTTAATTTACTTTCAAATGAAGGTATATTGATGGATTGATGATCATCCAAAACCTGTATCTGACCAGTGGATGTGGCCAAAGGATGCTTCTTTCTTTGCAACGATTGCAGCATGTTACATCAACTTTTCTTTTACCTGATTCATCATTTGAACCCCATGTACCAAAGAGGCTCCTCCACGAATTGCCCCAGCTACATGTACTGCCTCCATCATTTCCTCTTCTTCTACGCCTTTCCCAAGCAGATCACTGGTGTAAGCATCTATGCAGTAGGGACATTGTATGGTATGTGCCACAGCTAATGCTATGAGTGATTTCTCCCGAGCGGTTAAGGCCCCTTCTTGAAATACTGCGGAGTAGTAATTGAAAAATTTATCTCCTAATTCTTTTTGCCACTCCGTGATCTCGCCAAATTTTTTTAAATCTTCAGGCTTATAATATGTATCCATTTTTCCTTTTTTTGAAATAATTGATAGAATGTCACCTGCATATACAGGTGGATTAAAATAAAATTTATTTTGAAATGATAATTCTGAGATGACGGTGACTAAGGGCCTCTGCGATGAATGAAGGCTACATAAAAAGAGGTGGAGAACCAGACAACCTGATCCTGTACGGATCGAAGGATGGAGGAAATGGAATTAATTAATACCCTTAATCCGTGCGATAAATTCCAATATTTCTGAATATCGCTTTCGTAATTCCAATCTGCCTTTTGATCCAGCCATTTTACTTGGATTTTGAGCCTGGAAGCATAGCTCTTGAAAGAATATTGAAGGCCATATGACTGCCAATTTAAACATTCAAAAAGATGTTTATTAAATGATTCTTTATCTAAACCGATCAGGTAAGTGCCTCCCCGAAAATCCGGCCCCAGGATCATGTCATTTGTTCTAAGTAAGTCCCTGGCCTTTAAAATGTCCTTGCAACTAAGATCTGCACAATCATTACCTACTATTATTATTGATTTGAAACCTTGTGAAAAAACGTCCCCTACTGCATTAGCAAGTTTTTCTCCAAAGCTACTACCACGCTGATTTTCTTCCGTATAATGGATCACCGGCAAACCTGACGCGTGGCCCGTTTTAATCGCTCGTTTGTTGAGGCAGGATAATAGTTTGAAGTTCTTACCCTTCCCTGACAGCAAGCGTTTAAAAGACATTTCCTCTCTCACAGACCGTGAAAAAATCAATATAGCAGTTTCGCCATAAATTTGCATTAAAAGCTAATTTAAGCTAAGGTCTTAGTTACTAAAAGTACAGTAGCAAGGATTTACATTAAATGTCTTCTATGCAATCTTTCAGCTATTTTATTTACCCCATAAAAACCAAATTGATATGGCTTTAAAGACTTTTGTCAAGATCAGTAACGTAAACAACCTCAGTGATGCACGTTATTGCGCTGGAATGATGGTTGACATTATTGGTTTTGATATAGATCCTACTTCAGCTAATCGAATAAGTCCGGAAGACTTTAAGGAAATTACAGAATGGGTTGCCGGTGTGAAGTTCGCCGGAGAATTCTTACATTCAACAAAGGCCACCATTGTTGAGGCTTCAAATGAATATCTTATCGACTTTATTCAAATTGAAGATTTTGAGCAGGTTGAAGAAATTCATCTGCTGGGCAAGCCTATGATATTTAAAATGCACATAGAGAATGCTGAGGACGTAGCGAAAATAAAATCGAAGCTCAGCTATCTGGACGAATTAGTGAGAATAGTCATATTGAAATGTAGCAATGAAGATTTGTTTGAAAAGATCGATGACCAGATTGGATATTACAATGGAAACCTGAAACTATTGAAAGGTTATGGGCTGGAAAATAATCAACACCTAGAGAAGTTCCCTGGATTGGAACTTGAGGCACTAAAAGAGGAAAGACCTGGCTTCAAGGATTATGGTCAGGTGATGGATGTCTTGGAAACCATCGAAGAAGATTAGCAAAATATATAAAAACTGTACATGCATAGTCGATGCATGTCGTTTAAACCGCATTATTCGCCACAAATAGTGGCGGGTTGATTCAAGTAATTGATTTACCGTAGTTTAATATTCATACTGAATGATTTTTGATGCCTCAAATTTGGGGAAAGATTTTGGCATCCCATTCGAAATCAATTATCTCTTATTCAACGTGTTACCTCATCTCAATGAATAACACCCGAATTTTTCGGGTTAAGGATGCTCTTATCGCATTATTCACCACAAATAGTGGTAGGTTGATTCAAGTAATTGATTTACCGTAGTTTAATATTCATACAGAATGATTTTTGATGCCTCAAATCTGGAGAATAGTGTTGTCATCTCATCCAAAATCAATTACTTCAGAGAATCCGCGACGGGAGTTATAGTATTACTAATAAGATGTTAGTCAAACCCTATTGTTCCGGTCGATCGACAAAGCGGTATAATTCCTATGGCACAATAAAAAGATCACAGTAATATCTAATTTATAGGGGTGAAGATTATTGAGGGCACCTCTAAAAACCCACTTTCAATTGTTTGAGATCATCTTTTTTCCTGATATTTCATGATCAAAATACTTATTTAACGATACTAAACTCCGTTTTTGACGTCTTGTCTCAGAAAAAAACGCTACCTCAAATTCTTGAACTGAGTTTTTAGAGATGCCTTAAAAGGTAAAGTGAGAATAATTAAATTTGCAAATAGTGGTATTCGTATGTTAAAACTATTCATTGGTAAAATTCTGTTTTCTTAAAGACACTAGTACACTAACCAGCAAATTATTTCAGGTCAAATATTCACCTTCACATTTTCCAACTCAATAACTGATAGCAACTCCAGCTCATTAGCGATAAAAGCCTGATCAATGATTTCAAGCGAAAACTTGTTTTCATCTACAGGTTTATAATTAAGGTAGTCCTGAATAATCACTCCTTTGATCTTTCTGGTGTGGTAAGCTTCCCTAAATCTAATCCCCTTGCCATCATCCTCATTGTAGCTGTAGGCTAGATAGTCCATACTGTAGTCTTCAGTATCAAACCAATAATAAAAGATGTCCTCATAGTCTTCTCCCCCTCCATCGGCATCGAAAGTGACTTTGACTTTGTAATAGGTTTTACCTTTTATATCCACTTGATCAATGTACGCTTTATTGACAGCAGCATCATTTAGCCAGAGTGGGAGAAAGGCGAAGTAAATCACGGAATTAACCGATGCACGATAGGCTGTCTCTTTCTCCTGATCCAGTTGCACCAAGTTGCCGTTGACAAAACGACTAAGGCTTGTATTGACCAATACGTCTTGGATTTCATTTCCTAACGAGTCTATTTGCGTTCGTATGTATCGGTAGCTCCCATTTCTAAATTGATAGGCGTAATCGGTACCCCTAAACGTAAATGAAGCCGTGGCATTTTTCAATTTTTTCGCTCCGGAGGCTTTGATTGCAGCATCTACTATATCCTGGGCGGTCGGGGAGGATATGCACGAAACGCATGTGAATAGGAATAGGATACAAAATTTTTTCATGTTGCATGTGAAACGTAAGACCCGGAAGAAAAGGTTCGACATCACCACGACAAAACCATTTTTTCCTGAACCACGAAAAATCGTGGTTTAAAAATCATAGACAGCATTTTTATTGATCATTAAAATATTACGATTATATTAAAATGAAAGATTGACGTTATCAAAATTCAGGTTATTCATTGTATGAATACGATCGTTTATCGATCTACTTTTACAAGACTTTAATAATAAGCTTTCAAAAATAAAAAGCTCTCAAACTACACTGACGCTTTAGTATTATCTATTGAGCAAGTAGATAAAGAAAGGAAAAAAGATAATACTTAAGGCGATAGGTTTATCCTATTCCCTGGTGGTCACATTAAAAAGCGATAAGGTAGTATTAATGAACAAGTAACAGTAGCGATAATAGATATTAGTGTGGATTGGAATCATCCCAATTTGGCATCAAGCATCTGTATGACGAAAATGAAATTCCTTATTATGAAATTGACGATGATAGAAACGGCAATAGATAACATTATAGGATTTAGAATAGGGTAGATAATATTCAATAATGCGGCTTTCTATACAATTACCATATATACCATACATAAAAGATACTTGCTATAATTCTTTGACGAACTTTATTCTTTTATTTAACTAGTGTAAATTAGAAATTTACTTTGAATAACTTTTATCAATTAAGCTAGAAACTATGTTCTATAAGCTATACCAAACCTATTCTGTTCTTTTCCTGGTCATACTATTTATGATCGGCTGCACAACAAAATCCACTACTATTGATACAGCAACCGAAGAGGAACTTATCGAAAGGGCCCTTGAAATTCACAATCGTGTTCTTACCGTTGATACTCATGCTGATACTCCTTTGCGCATGATTGAGCCAGGTTTCGATATGGCCGAACGACATGATCCTAACGAAACGGGATCAAAGGTGGATTATCCACGAATGATTGAAGGTGGACTAGACGCTATCTTTTTTGCCGCCTTCGTAGCACAGGATATTCGTGATGACGATGGCAACACTCGAGCCAAAGCCCTATGCCTTCAAATGATAGATTCGATCACAGCATCTACCGAAAAAAACTCAGATATGGTTGGACTAGCGCTCAACCCTGATGATGCCTATGCACTAGAAAAAGCTGGTAAACGAGCAATCTATATTGGCATTGAAAATGGTTATCCCATCGGGAAAGATCTTTCCAACGTTGCTCTGTATTTTGAAAAAGGTGTACGCTATATCACTCTAGTACATTCATCAAACAACGACTTGGCAGACTCCGCTACCGATCCTGATGGAACCGAGCATGGTGGCATTAGCGCTTTAGGAGCAGAGGTGGTGAAAGAGATGAATCGCCTTGGTATCATGGTAGATATTTCCCACGGAAACGATAGTGTATTTTATGATGCAATCGCACTCTCCAAAGCACCAATCATTGCGAGCCATTCCAATGCACGAGCGGTCACTAAACACAACCGAAACATGACAGATGAAATGTTGAAGCTAATGGCAGAGAATGGAGGAGTTGTACAACTTACAATGCTATCTGATTATCTGAGAGATGCCCCTGTTAATCCAAAACGAGATTCTGCTGTAGCTACACTTCGGGCTAGTATGAAACCTATTAGTGAGATGACACCGGAAGAAAGAACAGCCATGCGAAAATCTTTTCAAGAGCTCGATAAAAAGTTTCCCGTTCCTTCGGCAACACTCAAACATGTGGTGGATCACATTGACCACATTGTCAAAGTAGCTGGGATAGATCATGTTGGAATTGGATGTGATTTCGATGGAGGCGGAGGCATCGAAGGGGTTTTTGATGCTAGCGAAGTGATGAATATTACTATCGAACTTGTAAAACGTGGTTATACCGAAGAACAGATAAAAAAGATCTGGGGAGGCAACTTGATCCGTGTTTTTAAAGAAGTTCAGGCCGTAGCGGAGCAGATACAATCTCAAGGATTGTCCTAAGGTAAAGTTTAAGGCTGTGCACAGACTGTTGTTCTTATTCATCTTTTTAGGACAGTCTGTGCAAGTGGCTTCTCACCCGTTGAGATTGTCATTATGCGAGATTGAATATACATCTAGCAAACAACTTTTGACGATCAACCTTAAGCTCTTCTTAACAGATGTGAATGAAGCTATTGTTTTTGATCCGCACAGTAAGGAACTCGCTTTCTGCCAACCCAATGAATCAGCTCAAGCCAATGAAATGTTATTAGATTACCTCAACCAATTTTTCTATGTAAGAGCTAATGGCATAGAGGTAGACCTTCAAATTAAACAGAAGAAACTGAGTGGTGAAGGGGATAACACTGCTTTAGGAGTTTACTTCGAATACCAGCAACAGCAGCCTTTGACATCTCTGGAAATCAAAAATGCTGTTTTTACCGACCTGTTCTTTGATCAAAACAACATTGTCTATGTACACGTCAACGGAGAATCTAAAAGTTTGATGCTTAATAAAAAAACATCTACTCATCGGTTAACCTTCTGACATGCATCCGTTTAAATTTTATCTAATGCTGGGTTTTCAACATATTTCTAACCTGGCAGGCTACGATCACATACTCTTTTTGATAGTACTCTGCGCTGTCTATAGAATCGAACAATGGAGAAATATTCTCATTTTAGTAACTGCTTTCACAATCGGCCACAGTGTCACTCTGGCACTTGCTTCATTTGGCACCTTCACAATCCCCTCCAATATGATCAAATTCCTTATTCCAGCAACTATTTTCATTACTGCCATCCACAATGTGATCAGTCATCACTCAACCGAAAAATCTTCGAAAATGGTTCGGAACTATGCTATGGCTTTATTCTTCGGTCTTATTCATGGCATGGACTTTTCTAACTACTTCAAGGCGTTATTAATGGGTGAATCCTCTATTGTAGTCCCTTTGTTAGGTTTCAATCTTGGAATTGAACTAGGACAATTATTAGTGGTATTTTTGATCATTAGCATTGCTTTTTTCTTCCTTAATGTCATTAGAATTAAGCACCGTGAATGGAATGTTTTTATTTCAGGAGCTGCAGTAGGAATGTCCCTAATTTCTATGTTGGAAAATAAATTTTGGTAAAAGGGTTTTAATGATCATACTTGGTAGGTATAACTATCTCGCACCATCTTTTTGATCTAAGGTTATGTTAAATTGACCTACGTTTTATCTACATTAATTGGAGTACTACCGATTTTCGATCTAAAAAAAGCCAGAATCATTTCAATATCATACATCAATAAAATTACCGATTAATGACTTTAAGAAATAATATTATTATTTTAGAATTTATTCACACAACCACACTTATATGAAATCATTTTTCTCACATCTCTTTCTATTTTTAATTGTTCAATGTTTAATTGCCCAAGACCGAATTACCGGCGAATCTTTTGCTACACGCTCTGAAGTGTTGGGCCAAAACGGAATGGTGGCAACAAGCCATCCTCTGGCTACCCAAATCGGACTCGATATCCTTAAAAGTGGTGGCAATGCCATAGATGCCGCTATTGCTGCTAATGCTGCATTGGGACTCATGGAACCCACGGGATGTGGCATCGGAGGTGACCTTTTTGCTATTGTGTGGGACGGGAAGACAAAAAAACTTTATGGCCTTAACGCCAGCGGACGCTCACCCGAAAAACTCACCCTGGAATATTTTGAAAAACAGGGGATGGAAAAAATACCGTCACATGGACCACTACCCGTTAGCGTGCCCGGTGCAGTGGATGGATGGTTTGAACTTCACCAAAAATTTGGATCAAAACCCATGACTGAAATTCTTGCCCCGGCCATCGATTATGCAGAAAAGGGGTTTCCGTTGACCGAACTCATTGCCTGGTACATGCAACGTACCGTACCTTTTTTTGAATCGAAAGGCTTTCCTAATATCGAAGATACCTACAAATCGCAAAATGGAGGTAGGCTGCCCAACGAAGGAGAAGTCTATAAAAATCCGTATTTGGCTGACACCTATCGAAAAATTGCTGATGGAGGACGAGACGCTTTTTATAAAGGTGAAATCGCTCAAATCATTGGAAAGTTTATAAAAGAACAAGGCGGTTTTCTCTCAGCCAAAGATCTGGCGGCGCATAAATCGGAATGGGTAGAGCCAGTATCTGTCAACTATAGAGGATATGACGTGTGGGAGCTGCCTCCGAACAGTCAGGGTATAGCGGCGCTTCAAATGTTGCAAGTATTGGAAGGTTATGATTTTTCGGATATAGAATTTGGAAGTTCAGAACACCTCCACCTTTTTACTGAGGCTAAAAAACTTGCTTTTGAGGATCGTGCAAAATACTATGCTGATATGGATTTTTTTGACGTCCCCGTTAAGCAATTGCTCTCTGATGATTATGCCGAAGATAGAAGAAAACAAATAAGTACCCGAGCAGGAGAGTATGCTGCAGGTGCTATTTCAGAAGGAGAAACCATTTACATGACCGCAGCAGACAGCGAAGGCACGATGATATCATTAATACAGAGCAATTATCGAGGTATGGGCTCTGGTATGGCGCCACCAAAATTGGGTTTTATGCTACAAGATCGTGGTGAATTGTTCAGTCTTAAGCCTGGGCAGGCCAATACATACGAACCTAGTAAGCGGCCTTTTCACACTATTATTCCTGCTTTTATTACAAAAGATGGCACTCCCTACGTCAGTTTTGGAGTTATGGGAGGAGACTTTCAGCCCATGGGCCATACGCAAATCGTTATGAATCTTATCGATTTTGGCATGAACCTGCAAGAAGCCGGTGATGCCCCACGTTGGGACCATACAGGTGGAGCAAGCCCCTTAGGCAAAACTACAGAGAACACTGGCATGATACGGGTTGAATCGGGCATCCCCTACCCTACCCTCCGCGGTCTCATGGATAAAGGCCATAAAGTTGGAACAGCGCGTGGCATTTATGGTGGATATCAGGCAATTTTATGGGATAGTGAAAACAAGGTCTATCATGGAGCTTCCGAAAGCCGTAAAGACGGGCAAGCAGCAGGATATTAAAAAAAGGAATAGCAAGGCCAATATTTTCTGCTATCATTAAGGAGGAGCTACGGTCAGCCCAAAAATGGTAGTATGCTTAGCTTAACCTGCATTATTCACCACAACTAGTGGCGGGTTGATTCAAGTAATTGATTTACCGTAGTTGAATAGAATTCTTTGCAAAACTAGATTTTTGGTTCAAATCGAGGCTTTCAGAATTTCAAAAACGTAGTTTCAGAACTCCTGACCTAACCCCCAAAATGAGGTAATAGATGAAGATCGTTAGTAAATTCTCTTTGTCGCAATATTGTATTATTTCAAATTCAAAAACATCTTTTTATCGTTCAAAAAAATATTTTCCGTCGATCATTATGGTGCGTTTGCGACAGAAAAATTTGCGTCGCGTCAGGAGTTCTGAGTTTACTAGTCTTAAATGAGGCTTTTGAAATTTTGAGTAACGAAGAGTTGAGCCAAAAGGCGGGTTTTTCAAAGGATTCTCCTATTCCACGTGTTACCTTATCTCAATGAATAACACCTGAATTTTTTCGTCTAACTAAAATGCAACTATTTGAAGATCAAAAACTTACAAAAGGCACTTTTAGTTAGCTATTTTATGTTACATAGCCACCTCAGCGGTGCAATGTCTTGAAATTCGGGTTAAGAACACCTCGGTTGCTAGAAGGATGAAAAAATTCCACGTAACAATCTAAGCGGTACAAACAAGTAATCATGGAACCATCAAGAGAAAATGCAGGGTCAGATTTTACGCGTTTATCAACGATCGATCGTTTGGGACCAGCGCATCTTATCTCCAATTGATACGTCTTCCGCGTAGCTAAAAAAGCACTACAGTAGAGCGTCTCTAGAAAATAGCCGCAGATCTGCGGCTATTTAGTGTAGTTGAATTGGAGCTAAAAAACTCTTAGTTGGAGTTTACCCTGCTACTTTCTTCCTCCATTCCGGTTTTTCTTTTTCGAGCGCCTTTTATTTGGCTGTTGCCTAAGGTATAGCTAAAATTAATCCTAACCTGCCTACTTTCCCAACGGCCTCTTCCTGTCATTTCTAATACACCGAAATTACTCTCCCCACTCCATGGGTTTGTCAGGAAGATATCACTAATTGATACTTTTAAGTTTCCTTTCTTTTTGAAGAGTTGCTTGGAAACTCCTGCGGATATGTCCCATTGCGAATCCGTAGTCCAGTTGCCCTCCCAGATGGCTGGCGCATCGTACCAGCCGGATATCTCCATTTGAAACCCTTTGGGTAGGGTAAAGGTATTTTGCGCATATCCATTCATGGAGACGGTAGTCAGGTCAATAACATCTCCTTCAATGTTGGCTTTATTATGGAGCCGGTATCCGGTAGCTGTCGCATAGACATTCCACCATTTAGTGATGGAAAAAGGATAGCTAACCGTCAAACCAAGGTTAGTTTGTCTGGCCAGATTTACAAAAATCAAACGCGCGGAGTTTTCCCCTGCCGCTTCCGTAATTTGGGTACTGATATCATCGATGACCGTATAGCTAAGCGAAGAGCTTAACGTTCCTTTATAAGTATGGGTAAAGCCAAAGGTGTTGGAATATTGAGGCCTCAAAAAAGGGTTTCCTTTTTGGAAGCTCAATTCATCGAGCCTGAACTCAAAAGGGTTTAAGTCCTGATAATTTGGACGATCAATTCTTCTGGAGTAGCTTACTCCTACGGTGTTTAGTTTGTTCAAGCTATAGGTAATGCCTGCCGATGGAAAGAAATCAGTATAATTCCTCACCACCTTATCATCATCTTCTTCTCGTTCTTGTGCACTGGTGAGCTCACCATCAGAGTGCGTGTGCTCTATCCGAATACCCGACGTGAGATTTACTTTTTCGCTCAGATTCTTTTGCCAAGATAAATAGAGAGCATTCACACGTTCTTTATACACAAAATTATTGCTTCGATCCAGGTCTTTGATTTCGATTCCGTCTTCAATATTGAAATAATCAAAGGTATTATCTGTAGTGATATTGGTAGACTTGATACCAGCTCCTAATTGTCCATCCATAAACTTGGTTTCAAAATCTATCTTTGCTGTATAAATACCTATATCCGTAGGGGTCACAATGCTAAAAGTATTATTGTTTAGTTCAGTAGTGCCATCGGATAGAAAGTAAATATTGGGTTGAAAAGAGTCCGTCCTGTTTTCAAAATCTCCATGATCCAGATCTAGGGAAAGTGATTTTCCTTCACCTATCTGCCATTCAAAATTTAGGTTGTAGTTGGTATTGTCTCTAGTGCTGAACTGATCGTTTGAAGCAAACAGTAAACTATCTATCACAAAGTCAGTGGTTTCAGAAATCTCTGTTTCAGAGGTACTGAAGCCCTCATTTTCACTTCTATTGCCACTGACCAGGAAACCAATGGTGATACCTCTTTTGATGAAAAAATCTGTTCCAAAGCGGAAGCTGTGATTTACATCATCGCTAATAGAGGTATTTACTTGATCGAAAAATGTTCCATTCTGATTTCTCGTCAAGAAGGATGAGTCTTCATTTTTTCCGGTAAATAAGCTGTAAGATCCAAATGTATTTAGCTTCTTTCCTCGGTTATTGAGATTGACAGCGCCATTGTACTTAGGGTTGAGCCCGTGCCGGAATCCTAGATTTACTGTACTGTTTGTGCCCAAATTTTTATCTTTCATCAAGCGAATATTTATGATTCCTGCATTGCCCTCTGCATCATACTTAGCCGATGGATTAGTAATGATCTCAATGGCTTCTACCTGGTCAGACTGTAGGTTTTTTAGATAGATTGCTAAATCTTCACCACCCAAAGGGGATTGTTTCCCATCGATATATACGAGCACACCGCTCTTACCCTGGATGAGCAGGTTTTCGTTATTATCTACAATAACGCCTGGTGATCTTCTTAGCAACTCTAAGGCGGTGTTACCTTTAGCATTAATACTACCTTCCACATTAAAAACCGTCTTGTCAGGCTGAACTTCTATGAGCTCTCGTTCTGTTTCTATCACTATTTCCTGAAGCTGTTCAGGACTGGTGCGCATGGTAAATATGGGTAATTCCATCTTTGACCTTCCATCAAAGTAAAAAGATCTGGAAGTTAGTTTTTCATATCCAACAAAATTGGATTCCACAAAGTAGTTTCCTTCACTGATCTGAGAAAAGGTAAATTTTCCATCAACGTCGGAAATTTGCCCTTTAACTAAAGTGCTATCGCTAGCGCCAAACAGCATAACTGTTGCAAAAGAAACCTTTTGGTCTTCATCGTCTATAATGCCTCCGGAGATGGTTCCTTGAGCTATCCCCAGGGAAGCAAAAAGTAGAATTATTACTCCAGTTAGCGTTACTTTGAGTTTTTGCATGTCATCCTTCTGACATAATGAGTGCCATATTGGTTACAGTAAATGATAGATTTTGATGATTTGGAACAAATGATACGCCTCGTTGCCAAAATCGGAGTTTAAAGGACTTTAGTCATTGATGGATGGATAGCCAGAAAATAATCAATGATCAAAGCAAGTGTCCACTATCGGATAATAAAGTGTTCGATTTAGGAACAAAATTTACTTCGTTTGACCGGAGAAAATGAGACGAAGTATACGTGCAACCTATACTTAGTGGGGTTCCGCTTCTTTTTTGGTCGTTTTACTACTGCAGCCAAGTCAAAATGAAGGTTAAAAGAGGGGATAAGATGCCTCAAGTAGTAAAAGGGAAGGTACTTTAGGGATTTTGAAAAAATACGCTTCATGACTTAAATCATACCATTTTTTCTTTTTCAGCTTTAAGTGGGAGGTCAGTAATTATGGGCACCTCTAAAAACTCAGTTCAAGAATTTGAGGTAGCGTTTTTTTCCTGAGACAAGACGTCAAAAACGGAGTTTAGCAGTGTTAAATAAGTATTCTGAAGTAGGCACTTAATAAATATGAAAAATGGGGTTTAGTATGCATGTGAGTACATGAGTATGTTTGGATTTAAGAAGTTTGCTGATTTGTATTGCTTGCTTTATCCAAATGATCTATTTTCTTTGTTTGCAGCTTACCA
>JBCCLN010000019.1:0-27999 GCA_039026865.1 Bacteroidota bacterium
TTAGGATTTCTTGAATCAATTTTCGGGTCACCGACAGCCAGAGCCTGACTGCATTAAGGTTATTTACCTAACCGTGTTAAAAACGGCCTCTACTGCACCATAACTCAAACTTATCAATGTATTTTGTTTTAGGGGAAAACCCTTTTTTGGATGACTGCATTATTCACCACAACTAGTGGCGGTTTGATTCAAGTAATTGATTTACCGTAGTTTAATGTTCATTCTGAATGATTTTTGATTCCTCAAATTTGGGGAACGATGTTGGCATCCCATTCGAAATCAATTACCTCATATTCAACGTTTTACCTCATCTCAATGAATAACACCCGAATTTTCGGGTTAAGATATCTTGGAAAGTAATGTCATTCTCCGGAGATGCCATCACCTGAGCAAATGCATCGGACTCCCGATATTGTACATTGTAAAGCAATGAAAAGGTTAGTCGATCACTCGCAAAGTATTTAAGCCGAAAGTTCCCTTCAATTGCCTCTAGATTTTGCAGATCTTTCCCATTAAATTCATTCCGCACAAATCCATCTCTCTTGCTGTAATTGCCACCGGCCCGAAGAAATAACTTATCCTTAGCCAATGGCATATTGAGGCCTAAAGCGTACTGTTGAGAACTCAGATTTCCCCAACCTGCGGTAGCAAAGCCTGTAGGCTGGGGTCCTGGTTTCTTAGTAGTCGCCTTAATACCCCGGCCAATGAGTTTCGCCCGTAAAGTGTACCCTGAGGGCCTCTCAAAACCTCAATTTGCGCTACATCTCCAAGACTAATGGGAAAAGCAAACGTATTAAAATAAGGAACATCATCCAGGTAAAGTCCTACAATCGGTGAAGTATTAATCGTTGATATACCTCTACTTGCGAAAAGAGTAAAAGACCCATCGCCACCATCACCATAAACCTTTTATTTGTTCCTAATAGTTGGATAGTGGCTCCAGGAAGCAGTTTATTATCTGAAGATTGGATCTCTCCGGAGATCTCAAATTGCGCAAAGAGTTAAAAGAAAGAATTGAAAAAAGAAATTGTGTTGTAATTCTATAGGAATACATAATAATGAGTAGTAGGTTAGTGCTTAGAAAAATTCTTAAAAAGGCAAACATAGGAATGAGAAAAGTTGGCCTGTCAACGTAATAGGGAACATAAACCACGTGATCGGGAATGGAATTTTACGGTTTAATAGTTTGGAAAAACCTCACAGTAATTCTTTTAATGCAATCTGATCGTTTTGTTAAAATTTTTTCAAAATCAATAGCATAAGCTGACTTTAGTTAGGATTATGGAGACGAAAATCTATGCATCAGACCTTCAGGAATTGGTCATCGAGGTCGATCATGGCAAATCTCCATATACTGTTAATCATTATTTTGAACGTGAGTTCCGAACTGAATATCTGATAGGTGCAGGATCATATAAAGAAATCTTTCTTGATGGTATTTTCATCGGCTATGGAGATATGAAATTATCCAGGATGACGTCAATTTATATAGAATCAGAGGCAGAAACGGTGGAAATGCACTTTGCTCTTGATGGATACTCCCGCGCAAACTCTAAAAGCCTGGATCATAAGAGAGCTTTTAAACCAAACCAACACAATATCTTCTATACCCATAGCTTTGAAGGAGCTATAGAATATTCCTCTGAAAAATCGATGAAGGTTTTTGAAGTAAATATGTCTACTGATTTTATTAAAAAATATTTGCCAGGTGGGCATCTTTTTGATCAATTTCGAGAAAAGCTTGAAAAGCATCAATCATCCATCCTATTAAAAGAAAACTACCCAATAACCCCTAGAATGATGTCATTGATTCAGGGTATTATTCATTGCAATCGTACCCGTGAATTTAAAAAGATGTTTCTCGAATCAAGTGTGATTGAACTACTCATGAATCAATTAGAACAGATTAGTAAAAACGATATCGGGATTACACTAGGTGTTAGCCAAAAACAAAAAGAACAACTCTACGCTGCCCGTGATATACTCAAAAATGAGCTTAACGGTAATTTTACGATTAGCAGCCTGGCCCGACAAGTTGGCACCAACGAGTTTACTTTGAAGAAAGGCTTTAAAGAATTATTTGGAACTACAGTATTTGGTTTTTGGAATCAACTGAAAATGGAGGAAGCCAAAACGCAACTTGTTGAAGGTAGGCTCAATGTAGCAGAAGTTAGCTTTAACATAGGTTACAAAAATCCTCACCATTTTAGTGTAGCTTTTAAAAGATATTTTGGATATTCTCCAAGTATATTGAAGTAACCAAGGATGCCAAAATAAATTTAAAGAGATGAAAGTTCGTCTATGATCACACCACATACACTTTATGTGAAAAAGTGTGTTGCTGGTAGAAATAGCTTAATAGCCGGTTATAATGCACTGACTTATTTATTACAACTTGCTTTTGTAGCGATGGTTAAATCCCACTTTTATAAAAACGAACTTATCTGATTTGTAGAATTTAACAAGATTCTATAAGCGGTCAAAATCAAACGCTATGTGTCTGTCTTACAAGGAATTCACATTTTTCTTTACTGCCGATATAAAGTACGCTCAAACCTCTCTTAACCATCCATTCACCGGTATCAGATTGTGATAGTTTTATGACTTTGCTCTTTCTCTTGAAATTAAAGAAATTCATTAAAGATTGATTTTATACAAATAAATAATAGATATATACAAATTTACATAATTAGATTTCTCTTTTGACTAAACTTAACTTATGAATTAAATAAGTTATTTTTTAAAAATTATACTATTCATTTTACAAAAATCATAAATTCATGTAAACCTGTAATTCTTATAATTATTAAAGTTTAAAAACAGAGAGGTATTGAAATAGGAAGATACTGATTCGGTCATCAGCGGATCAATGCAGAAGCCCAAGTGAAGCCGCTTCCAAAAGCAGCGAGGCAAACAAGGCTTTTGTTCTTTATTTTACCTTTTATCATGGCCTCATTAAACGCAATCGGGATGGACACTGCCGTAGCATTTTCATATCTCATAATGTTGTTTCTCACGTTATAATCTGACAATCCCATTTTAGTATGCACAAACTGGCTAATTCTAAGATTGGTTTTAGGATCTACCCATCGCCGTTCGCTCAATGATGCATTCATCGCTGGTATCCATTATCTTAGATAAATCATGACTGGTTACCACATTTTCGGGTAAATAATGCCCTAAACCTGTAGTTTCTGAGGCAAACAGAATGGTTACTTTAAACTAAACATAACAGGAAACGAAGGTAAGAAAGTCTATCTCACGATGATTTCTATTCGACGATTTAGCTCTCTACCTTCGAACTCATCATCATTGGTAGCTAATGGTAATTCCTTTCCATATCCTCTTGCAAGTATCCTATTGGCATCAATACCTTTTTGAACCAGCCATTTTTTCACTGATTCTGCTCTTTTTTGAGAAACTATTTTGTTTATTTGATTAGAACCGATATTGTCGGCATGACCAGCTATTTCGATTTTTAAATTAGGACTGCTTTGCAGTAATTGGAGCAATCTGTTAAGAATTGGAAGGCTCTCTCTTTTGATTTCAGTATCATCAAATTCAAAATAAATATTTTGAGCCATTGCCTTTTTCCCCAGGCTTTCTCGCTGTTCTATGTCTTTTATCTGGATTTCATCATTATATCTAACTTCTTTTTGGATTTTGGTATTCGAAACATCAATACTTGGCCGGTTTAGAACCGGTTTATCTTCTGCTTTTGTTATTGTAGTTACGTTCTTCTGTCTGTTAGAAGAAACTATATTTTTTTTTACATCCCCAACATAAAAGTCCTTTATATAGGTGGTACTTGCGCCTCCTGTTTCATGAATTTCAAGCTCCTCAAGCTTAATGATAGAATTATCTTCAAATTTCACCTCAATTTTAAATATATCATCTGAGGTTATTTGAGTTGAATATGCTCCGTTCTCTTTAATTTCAGAGAAGTAGTACAAATCAGTATATTCTATAGGTCTAAAGAAAATTCTCGCAGCTGTAATAGGTTTGCCTGTTGTACCATCAAGCACTCTTCCTTTTATTTTTATGGTACTTATTTCCCAGAAAAAGAAGATATCGTAATCTCCGTACGTGTTCAACCTATTTGAGGTAAAATAACCCGATCTTTGATCAGGATTTAATTTAATATGAATCTCATCGTCAGGTGAATTAATGGGAAAACCAAGGTTTACCGGCTCAGACCATCTATTCTCAGACTCATCATACTCACATTTAAAAATATCATATCCGCCCATCGTCTCATGGCCATCAGATGCGAAATACAGTGTCTTCTCATCTGCGCTTAAGAAAGGGCTATCCTCATTAAAATTACTATTGATGTTAGGAGCAAAAACTAATGGCTTACTCCATTTGCCAGATTTGGGATCCAGGAAGGACTCGTATAAATCAAGATTGGGTTCTTTTTTGTTTCCCACCTCTTTTGCAAAAAGGATTCGATCTTCATGCTCATTAATAAAAAAATGAGAACTTAAATGTGTAGAAGTAATTTTACTGTCAAATTCTTTGGGTTCAGACCACCCGTCTTTACTGTCAGTTGGTTCACTATAATAAAGATCGCCTCCTTTATTTTTCCTAAATTGAAATAATCGACCGTCTTCATCAACCACCTCGATGTTTGCATTCTCTCTTGTGAATGTTCCTACATTATTAACGATGGAAGGGCTTGTCCATACTCGATTACCTTTATGCTTTGTATGATATATTTGAAATTCTTTAGGCCTTTTTTCATTCCTGTTTGATAAAAAGAGCAATTCTTCTTTATCTGCAAAAAAAACAGGGCTTAACTCTGCAGTGCTTGTATTCACTCCTTGTGGTAAAAGGTAAACTTCATAGTTCTCTGGATTATCAAAAAGTGTTTTAGCGGTTTTTGCCTCTTCAATCCATTTTTTCGTTTCATTGATAATTGAGCTTTTTTTTCTTTCCGGCCGTTTTACAAATTTATTTAAAGACACTATTGCTTCTTCAAATTGATACTCTTCTAATAATACGCGACCTTTCCAATAATAGTAAAACTTATCTTTCTCGGACATGGTCTCCTCAAAAGCTAAAAAATTAGACATATCTGTATATTGGCGATCTGAGAGGAGTTGGGCAATCTCTAGTTTGTAAGGAACATCTTCATATTGAGAATCTAATTTTAATATCGCCTTGTATATGGGAACCGCTTCACCGAACCTCTCATCAAAGAACGTTTCCTCCGCTTTTCTGTAAAGTTTATATGCGTTTTGCCCTTTCGCACACAGGATTATCATTGAAAAAAGGAAGAAAAATAAAAATCTAAATATGCTCATCATCACTTTTTAGATTAATATAAAAGGTAAATTAAAATATCTTAAATATCTGTAAATAAATAAGTTATTGGTTAAAGTAGCCTATTCGCATTCCAATCGCAAAAAACATTCCGGTAAATTCGCTATTATCCACCCTTTCTAAAATTAAATTATTTGTTTTCTGATATCCTATTGTAAAATAGGGCTTTGCGTATCTAAAACGATCTAAATCTATGCTCACTTTAAATGATAGGATATTAAATTCATCTCTAAAGAAATCAGAATCGCTTTCTGTTTCCTTCCAAATCATATCACCTCTCTTGTACGAGGCCATAAGATCTACACTAAACCAATTATGATCATACATCTCAAAACCAACCGTGGGGCCCGCATATTTATAGTCTAGTGAGAAAACATTCGGGAAAATGACCAGCGTCTCTATAGTTCCTTGAAAATCATATACTTCAAACCCAAGCTGGAACCTATTATATTGAAGACCCATCCCTAAGCCTGTAGCAATATTAGTACCTTCAAAATGAGGCGCTATTCTGACCTCACTTGTTAAATAAGCAGCTGCATAATAAGTGGGAGCTACCTTTTCCACAGAATCTGATGCTGCGGTATCTATAGATAGCGTATCCAAGTCTTGAGAAAAGACTAGGTTGGAGACAAGAACCAGTAACCACAAAAACTTCTTCATTATTTCTACTTCTAATCAGTACCTTCAGGACGAGTCCATGAGGTATAATTTTGAAACATTTTACTTAGACAATGCAAACCTATCAACATGTAACACCACACTATTTAACTTAAAATTAATAATATCATGCAACCATGATCTAACCGAGAGGTCTTTAAGACAAATAAGTTTTAGAATTGATAAGAGGAACGGTAAATATTCACACTGATCTGATTAAGAGATGTAGAGAACATGACCGTGAGGCTCAATTTGAGATCTATAAATTATATAAAAAAGCTATGTTCAATACTGCATTTCGAATCACAGGGGGGCAGGCAGATGCTGAGGATGTATTGCAGGAGGCATTTGTCAACGCCTTTCAAAATCTAAATAGCTATCGCGAAGATGCCACTTTTGGAGCGTGGTTGAAAAGAATAGTAGTGAATAAAGCATTGAATCACTTACAAAAAAGTAAAAAGGATTTAATGCTCGCGAATGAAATCAAAGCGCATGAACCAAAAGTGGATTGGACTGAAGAAACAGAACCTGCCTATACGGTTGAGTCAATAAAAAAGGTGATGCGAGAACTTCCATCAGGATTCAGGACCGTATTATCACTCTATTTATTCGAAGGATATGACCATAAAGAAATAAGTGAAATATTAGGGATTACCGAATCTACATCCAAGTCCCAGTATAAACGAGCAAAAGATAGATTAAAAACCATTTTAAAACAGGAGGTGAACTATGGGTGACCAATTTGAAAAATTCATCATGGACAACCAATCAGCATTTGATGAAGCTGAACCATCGAATGAGCTTTGGCATAAAATTGAGAAAAAGCTGAGAAAAAAGAAACCAGGGTTTCGGCTCACCTGGAAGGCCGCAGCGGTGCTTTTTTTGATTTCTACCATTGCATTGTTGATAAATCAGATAAACATAGACTCAAAAGGTCCTGAGTTGAGTCAGGAATTTGTAGATGCAGAAGATTATTATGTTTCCATGATTAACCAACGAAAAGAATTTATCAAGAAAGAATTGACACCAGAATATGAAGAAGTCTTCCTTTTAGAAATCAATCAGCTTGACTCCATGTATAAGGAGCTCAAGAAAACCTACCAAACCAATTCTTCCAGTGAACGTGTTGTTAATGCCATGATCAGCAACCTACAGTTGAGATTAGATATTCTTAACCGACAACTGGAAATCTTAGAAAATATTAAAGAAAAGACAGATGAAACAGAATCCATTATTGAAATATAGTGTAAGTGCTACTTTATTCATTCTTGCTTCTTTAAGCTTTGCTAAAGATCAGAATGAAAAAAAGAAATATGTTGAAAAATACTATAAAGTGAGTGCAGCTACGTCTCTTCGGATAGAGAATAAATTTGGGAGAGTAGAAGTTAACTCATGGGACAAAAATGAATTCTCCGTAAAGATAGAAATGATTGGAAAGGGACGAAATGAAGATCGCGCAAAAAAAATACTAGATGTTCTAGATGTAGATATTGACGAAAGTAGTTTAGAAATAGCATTCGAATCGCAAATCCCCAGTAGTGGTAAAAACAAGAATGAAGAAGGATTCGAAATCAACTATACCATTTATATGCCTGAACAGAATCCGTTAATCATACAAAATAGCTTCGGTGACGTGACCATGGGAGATAGAGGTTCTCATTTAGACCTTGACGTTTCCTACGGTTCAATGAAAGTAGGAGATGTGAATGGAAATTCTGAGATAAGATTATCCTTCGGAAGTGGAAGTCTTGGAAATATCAAACGAGGAGATTTTATGGTTAAATATAGCAAGCTCGACCTGGAATCGGGATCAATTATTGAACTCGAACAAGGTTTTTCTGACCTAGAATTAGGACAAGTAGAAGACCTGGAGCTAGAAAGCAAGTATGGAAAAGTGGAAATAGAAAAAGCGCATAAAATAGAGGCAGAGGTTCATTTTTCGGGCTTTGAAATAGAAGAATTGACTGGAAGTCTAGAACTGGATTGTAGCTATCTCGGCGATTTCAGTATCGAAAGATTAGCCAAATCATTTACATTGGTGGATATTGATGGCAAGTTTGGTTCGTATGAAATTAATATTGAACCAGGACTTTCTGCGAACATTGACGCGGAGTTTAGCTTTGCGGACTTAAAAGTTTCTTCGGACGTAGACGCGACTTTTAATTACCAGGTTAAAGAATCAAACAAAGCTTTTTACAAAGGAAAAATTGGTAAAGGGAACACCGATAAAATGATTCGAATTGATTCTGGTTATGGAAACCTAAGCTTAAGACGCTATTAATTATGGAGGACACAAAAAAATTGAAATAGACACTTAATAAATATTAAAAATGAGATTTAGCATGCATATAAACACATTTGGATTTAGAAATCTGCTGATTTGTGGTGCTTGCTTTATCTGAATGATTCATTTTCTTTGTTTGTCAGAAAATACGTACAAATCACCACACATGCCTTTTGCTTTTACACAATTCCCGATTTTTTAATTTTCTTTTCAAGATAGTGTGCTTGCCTTGAGCAAGCTCAAGGGTCATATTTAGAAGTTAACTTTTCAATAGGAGCTTTAGCAAAGCTTACAAATTTTAAGATCAACTAATATTCCTATCTGAATATTAGTTTATTAAAAATCTGGCTAGCCCGAAAAATTCAGGTGTTATTCGTTGAGATGAGGTAACACGTGGAATAAGAGATAATTGATTTCGAATGGGATGCCAAAATCGTTCCCCAAATTTGAGGAATCAAAAATCATTCAGTATGAATATTAAATTATTGTAAATCAATTACTTGAATCAAACCGCCACTATTTGTGGTGAATAATGCGGGCTAGGTAGAATTATTCACTACTTGTTTCAAAATGAACCTAGTCATAGGGAACCATGTAGGCTCAATCACAATAGGAAAAGCTTCATAGGTTGCTATTTGTCACTTTTTCAACATCATTAACGTAATATTGATGAAAAACTAGCGTCAGGGAACTAAGCGTGATGAAAAAGCAAGTTTTCAGTGGTACTCTTTTTCTGCTCACCATGTTTGGATTTTCTCAGGATTCCAAACTTGTTAATTCCATTAATATTGAAAGCAATGACAATTTTTCTGGATTTGAAACAATAGAAATAGCAGACCAACAGTTATTTGTGCTTGCTGAACATTGGCACAATATTAAAAGTGTTCCAAAGGCTACACTTAAATTACTTAGATATCTTCACAAACATGCTAACGTTCGGGTTTTAGCAATTGAGCACGGAAAAAGTACAGCATTCATGATCAATGAGTATTTACTAACAGGTGATGAATTGATGCTACAACATATCACCAGAAATACCATGTTTTGGGCTAAGGAAAATCGTAAGTTCTTTAAGGACTTAAGAGCCTTTAATCTCACTCTTCCAGAGAAAGACAGAGTCATAGTTAAAAGTATTGATATTGAGTACAAAATGGAAGCGGCCATTTTTATGATTAACCAATTCATAGGTTCTAAAACCATTCCTGATTCTCTTAAAACCATAATTGGTGAATTTCGGCGTATATATGAAGAAACAAAAATACACCGTGAATCTTATGAGGGACTAGCCATTATGTATTATTACGATCGGGAATGGATACAGCAACTTATCATTGAAACAATTAACGATTTGGAAGATAATAGTGAACAATACATTGATTTTTTTGACGAAGATTTCACCCAGTTTGCAACAATGATACTGGAGATGGATGATGGTCTTACTTTTGATTATACCAATCCAAACCAAAATTATAGATTTAGAGATAGGCTGATTTATAAAAACTTTACCGAACTACTCGAATCTTACCCTTCGGTTGGAATCCTTTGTCCAATAGGCATGCGTCATGTGATGAAAAAATCATCTATCCATAATCTTGAGCACAGAGAATCATCACCCGTAAAAGGAAGAGTTATGAACATTCGTATCTCGGCTCTTTATAAAAATTTCATCAATGCCAGTGACTTAAAAAAAATCAATTATAACTACCCAAAGCAGCTTAAGGTTAACGATGCAACGCTCATCAAACACATACCTGAAAACAAAATTTTAAGATCGAACAAGGGATTTGATTACACCATATTTATTAATGAAAATGGTGTTCTCACTCCGTTTGAAAAGGTGCTTAATGAACGGTACTAGTTTAAATTGCATCGAAAAGTCTTTGAAAAGTTATCTTTTTTATACTGTACGACATTTAAAATCTCAGTAATCGCCGTTTCGTGATCTTAATTTATAAGGATTTAACCCGAATGGAATAAAATAGCTAACTAAAAGTGCCAAAGTACCTTGTAAGTTTTTGATTTTCAAATAATTGCATTTTAGTTAGATAGAAAAATCCAGTGTTATTCATTGAGATGGTGCAACACGCTGAATATAAGGTAATTGATTTCGAATGAGAGGACAACATCATTCTCCAGATTCGAGGAATCAAAAGTTATTCAATATGAATATTAGAATCCTTTGAAAAACCCACCTTTTGCCCAACTCTTCGTTACTCAAAATTTCAAAACTCTCCTTTACGACCAGTAAGCTGCGTTTTTGAAATTCTGAAACCTTCGATTTGAACCAAAAACCCAGTTTTGCGAAGGATTCTATTCAACTACGGTAAATCAATTACTTGAATCTACCCGCCATTCTTTGTGATGAATAATCCGTGTTAATCGGTAGAGGGACTATTAAAAGCCATTATTTGTTTTTCCTCATTTACTTAAAAGACTCCAGACTCAATAATTTTACTTTCAACAAATGCCCTAGTCTCTGGCTTTTGTCTACTTTTATTCAGTTGCAATTAGCCTTTATACCATTTACTATGCCCTCCTTTACCATGAATCTTACGTTGTAGCTATAAGCTCGATAGATATGGATATTGTCCAAATGGGAAAAATAGGCGAAGGGTATTCAGTACCAACCGCTTAGTTCAAATTTTTCCTTGGACGAGTCAAGAATCTTGCCTTCTTCGCATTTCAACACCCTATGAGGAAATCTTTTAATAAATCGATGATTATGAGTAGCCATTAAAACAGCCGTGCCACTATTATTGATTTCTTCAAACAGCTTTATAATTCCTTCACTTACGTCCGGATCTAAATTCCCCGTAGGCTCGTCTGCAAAAAGAATCTGAGGTTCATTGATCATTGCCCTCGCAATGACTACTCGTTGTTGTTCTCCACCGGAAAGCTGGTGGGGCATCTTCGCGGAAACAGCTCCTAGCCCTACCCTCATTAAAACTTCAGCGATTCTTGATTTCATTTTTGCCGGGTCTTTCCAGCCTGTTGCTTTCATTACAAAAGTTAGATTTTCAGCAACAGTTCGATCAAAAAAGAGTTCAAAATCTTGAAAAATAATTCCAACTTTTCTTCTTAAAAATGGAATCTTTTTAAGTTTTATATTATTTATTTGAAAGTTTACGACTTCAGCTTGCCCATCTCGCAAGGGTAAGTCTGCATAAAGCGTTTTTAGCAATGAAGATTTACCACTTCCCGTCCTTCCTATAATATAGACAAACTCTCCTTTATCTACTTTAAAATTAAGCTTTTCTAAAATAATACGATCTTCTTGAAATATGGAAGCATTAAATACAGATACAACCGGTCTTTCTGAGAAAGACATCGTTTAAAGTTCCAGTTTTTGAAGTTTGCCATAAGGCAAGGTAGAGATTAAAGATTTCAACTCTTGATCTTTGCCTTTCAAACCAAACTTATCTATTCTTCTTAATGGGCGATCCGTTCTGAAATAAGCCACAAGTACAAAATTCTGATCACGGATCTGAATATAATCTGGTATTTTAGCCTTGCCTTTTACTTTGATGATGTACATTTTTTAATTAAATATCTACACTAAAATTACGAACAAACTAGTAGAAAATTAGTTTTTTCCTTTTTTATAATCAGCTAAAAACTTTTCTAAACCACTATCCGTCAAAGGGTGCTTTAATAAACCTGTGATGACGCTTAATGGGCAAGTTGCAACATCTGCTCCTATTTCTGCACATTGAATTAAATGTATATTATGTCTAATAGAAGCTGCTAAAACTTCAGTTTCGAAGGTGTAATTATCAAAAATATTTACAATCTGTTCTATCAAAGCCAATCCATTAGAACTTATATCATCCAATCTACCAATAAAAGGTGAGATATAGCTGGCTCCTGCTTTTGCCGCGAGTATTGCTTGACCGGCGTTAAAAATTAAGGTACAATTTGTTCTTATTCCTTCATCTGTTAAAGCTGCAATGGCTTTAACACCATCCTTAATCATCGGAATTTTCACCACAATCTTATCATTAATAGCAGCGAGCTTTTTTCCCTCCTCTACCATTTTTTCAAACTCTGTGCTGATGACTTCTGCGCTTACATTATCATCAACCAGGTTGCAGATATCTTCATAATGTTTCAGGATATTATCTTCTCCAGTGATTCCCTCTTTGGCCATTAGTGAGGGGTTGGTAGTAACACCGTCTAATACACCTAAATCCTGCGCTTCACTTATTTCATCTAGGTTGGCGGTGTCGATAAAGAATTTCATAATTCAGATAAAAATGATAGATGTCATTAAAAAAGGCAAACGAACATCGCACCGCTACAACCACCTACCCTTGCTACCGTCAGGTCCTGGGGGATTCGGCAGGAGCTGGTCGTACTCGCTTGCCAAGGTACAAAGCTAGTGAAACTATAAGAAGGACAATAAAGATCTAACGAATTAGTATTCGTCTAATGAACGGAAAAAAGGCTCGTCCTCCTCAATCAAAAAATACTCATCTAGACCTTGGCTCTTGTGGTCAAGTTCAAACTCTGAAAATTCAATCAAAGGATGATGAATAGTCGTAAAAGTCGCTCTTAAATACATCCATTTTATAAAATTAATTTTAAGTGATTTTGCGGACTGCACCGAGTCATTAGATTTAAGGGCACCTCTAAAAAACCACTTTCAAGTTTTGAGCTGATCTTTTTTCCTGATACTTCGTTATCAAAATACTCATTTAACGCTGCTAAACTCCGTTTTTGATGTCTTGTCTCAGAAAAAAACGCTACCTCAAATTCTTGCACTGAGTTTTTAAAGGTGCCCTTAAATAATAGGTTTTACTGACCAGAAAATTCCTTCAGGATTACTACTAATTCACTTAATATCATAGCTGTAGCACCCCATACGGTTCTACCTAATAGATCAAAATATGGACTAAGTAGTTTTATTCCTCCCTTAGCAGTTACTTGTTTCTCTTTCCTGTTTCTTATATCCATCAAATCAACTATTGATGGATGGATAATCTCTTCCACCTCTCTCGGATCGGGCACAAAGTTTGGCATGTAATTGACGCACCCGATCACCGGCAAGACATTGAAGTTACTTGCCATCACGTAGAATGAAGATAAATTTCCAATGATTTCAACTCTGTTTTTCATCACACCAATTTCTTCTTCAGTTTCTCTCAATGCAGTTTCAAACAAATCATGGTCATTTCCTTCCATACTTCCTCCCGGAAGTGCAATCTGACCACTGTGCACTCCTTCGTATTTTGGTCTTTGGATTAAGGGAAAGTGAATTTTCCTATTTCTTTGATGAAGAAGAATCATTACCGCACTATCACGTGGGGGCTTAAAATGTTTGATTTGGATTGGTGCTCCATTTGTCAGCTTTGGTTTCATCAGGTTATGGGCAACATGTCCTGGCATAGGGAGTTGCAAACGCTTTTTTAAGAAATCTATAAGTGCGTCGAAATTCATTTCAATGCAAATTAACGTTGATAAAACAAATAGAATTTTTCTATCTTACTTGTTTTCCTTAATCAACTAATGGAAAACATTCCATCGTATGTTGAATGGACATTTGTGAGTATGGTTGTGTCTGTTCTTATATTTATGTTCTATGCTCTTAGAGCGGCATATCCAGCGAGAAAAAACTTAAGCTTACTTATCGCTATTTTAATTAGTTGGATCTTTTTAGTAAGCATTCAGGCCACTTTTGGTTTTTTTGAAGATTTTTCCTTTCCTCCCCGGCTTATGATTTACGTAGGAATTCCGGTCATTTCAACGGTCATTCTTTTGCTCACTCCACGCACAAGGAAATTTTTAAATGAAATGCCAATAACGACTTTGCATTATATTCATATCATTAGAGTACCTGTGGAAATGGTACTCTGGTGGTTATCTGTTTTTAGAGTGCTACCAAAAGAATTGACTTTTGAAGGATCTAACCTGGACATTATATCAGGTATTTCTGCCCCATTTGCTGCTGTATTCTTAGTTGGTAAACAAAGCGAAAATAGAATAGGGGCTCTTTTATGGAATTTACTTGCTTTAGGACTTCTTCTTAATATTGTTTTTAGTGCTATTAGTTTCACTCCTTATTTTTACGAAGCATCACAAAATGTTCCAGCTAATACTGGTCTATTTTATTTTCCTTATATCTTGTTACCTACGTTTATTGTTCCTGTGGTGCTCTTCAGCCATCTTGTAGCACTTAATCAATTGATTTTCAAAAAAAATCAGTCGCAATTCTGAGCAAGCATCCCTTTACTTTCTGTTTCATTTTCTTCCGATCCTTTCTTCCATAAATTACAAGCCTGCTTTAAATCACCGTTTTTTTTGTAAGCTAATCCGAGGTAATAATATATTTCATCAATAAAATCACCTGTTTTTAAGGCTCTTTTAAATAAAAATATTGCTTCAGGAATATTCTCATTTTTAAGTTGATAAATTCCTTTATTTCGGTATGCCCAACCATTGTTGGGATCCAAAACGATACTTCGGTTTATATCTTCCAGGGCAAGCTCCAAACTGTCCATTTTTAAATAGATGAACCCTCGATTATTAAGGAAGTATGGCTCCCCAGGTTCTTTGTCCAATGCACGGTTGATTTCATTAAGTGCATTTCTAAAATCGCTTTTTTCTAAGGCAATAAGGCTCAAAAGATTAAAAGCACTCGCATTTTGTGGCTGCAGCTTAATCGCCTCTTCTACTTTTGTAGTAGCATCATCCATTTCATTTCTGAAGTAATGGATTGTTGCCATATTCACGATTGTTTCAGGATTCAAAGGATTAAGCTCGTCCGATCTTTTAAGACTTTCGAAAGCTTCATCATATTCTTTCAGTTTAGTTAAGACTAATGCCTGGTAGAAATAAACAAAAGAAGAATCAGGCTTGAGCTTTTTTATCTCGTTCACATCATCCAGTGCATTTTTAAACTGTCCAACCTCCTCGTAGGCATAAGCTCGATTGAACAATGCATCTATGTAATTCTTATTACTAGTAATGGCCTTGTTGTAATCTAAAATTGCCTCATAGGTGTGTCCTAGCTCCATTTTCGCCACACCCCGGTTGTTAAGAGCTTGGGCATAAAGAGGATCTTCCTTAATAGATTGATCAAAAAGACGGATAGCCTCTTCATAATTTCGATAGGCTAATGCTTGATTGCCTTGCTTAAAAAAGCGATCCTTTCGTTCCTCCGAACTTTCACAAGCCATTAGACTTATGATCGGCAAGAAGGCTAAAATTCTCTTTATGTATATCGTTTTATTTTTCAATTGCACATATGTTATTTGCAATAAATTGCATCTATGCACCGATTTATCCGTCGGCTATATTCCATTCGCCTTCGGACCTCTATGCTCATTTTATGCCAGCGAAAAGCTGACATAACTTTATGTGAGTTTAGTGAAATTCTTTTCTTGTTCTTTCTAAGATTTCTTTACTCTTCCACCACTGCTAGCATCTGAATTTACATAGGATGGATTTCCATCATATCTAATAGAACCACCACTACTGGCTCTCGCTCTCATCTTTTCTTTGACGTTTATTTCAATGGATCCACCACTACTTGCAGAAACTTCAGCTTCTGTACTTACTAAATCAAATCCTTCGTAATCACCGGAACTGCTAGCATTAATATCTTGAAACCCAACAATTCCTTTTATATCTATTCCCCCAGAACTGGAAACATTTGCTTCTATCTCCTCCGCTTCGATTTCCAGATCCGCATCTCCTGCGCTAGATGCTTCAACTTCTAATTCAGCAATTCCCACGATTTTAGCTTCTATATCTCCAGCGCTGCTTACATCCACATCAAAATCACCATTAGCTTTAATAACATCTTCTGCTTTAATGGAAGCTGCGGATGACGCACTTAATCCATCCAATGATTTATAAGTTACAAATACATCCACATCTACATTTCTATTCTTATTCCATCCTCTTTTATCCTTCAAGTGAATTTTAAGTCTATCCCCTAAGATTTCGGTAAGCACTTCATCGATTTCTACGTTTCCTCCATTTACTATTATTCTTGCTTGCTCTTCACTCCCTTCTGACAGGTAGACATTGATTCCTTCATGTGCAGAAATACTTGAAAAAGAAGACAGACTCCTGGTTTCTGATTGGGCAAACGTAGCTACCGCAACAAATATTCCCAGTAATATTACTAGTGATTTCTTCATCATTTTGATAATTTTTAAATTAGATATGTTCATCCAAATCTTTACGAATAGAGATTCCAGAAAAATGTAAAGGTTGCAATAATCGATTAGAAAATTTAAGATTAGTGATTAGCACCATCCAATCATTTCCAAAATACGTATATTAGATAATGAAAAATGAAGACAGAATTGTTGAGCTACTTGCGGAAAACCTTAAAATACTAGATCAACAAGAAGATATATTAAACCAACACACTAAAATCCTAAGCGAATTAGTACAAACTCAAAAAGAACTAGTACAAAGTCAAAAAGAGCTGGTACAAAGTCAAAAAGACTTGGTACAAAGTCAAAAAGAGCTGGTGCAAAGTCAAAAAGAGCTGGTGCAAAGTCAAAAAGATTTGATACAAGGCCAAATAAAATTGGTACAAGGTCAGGGAAAACTAATTGATCAATTTCATAAAATGAATAATCACTTATTGACAAAACAAGAAAAGATGGAAAATAGGATTACTCGCCTGGAAGATGAGAACTTTAAGAATTAGATTTTTATTGAATATTTTAAAATCTTAAAGAGAAGTTTTATTGTTTTTCTTAAAATCTTCCCACTTAGTATCTTTAAAATAATTGTTTCCGATATAAAGAAGGATGGGTTCCATTTGGTCCGGTTTTAAATATCCGGCAATTGGTTGAATAATTCTAAGTTCTTCGTCTATAAATACTGTAGTAGGATAGCTGAGTTTGTTCTTGGTTAATGCTGCTGCTAATTCGTGTACTCCTCTTCTTCCCGATGGAACGAATTTGAAGGTATGACCATTAAATTCGACAGACTCTTTTTGTTCAGCATTGAATTTTACAGCATAAAAGTTATCATTGATATAGTTAGCTATTTCTGATTTTCCATATGTATTCTTATCCATCACTTTACACCATCCACACCAATCTGTATAAAGATCTATCAAAAGCTTTTTGGGGTTTTCTTTGTGAAGAACAATTGCTTCTTCAAAGGTTAGCCATTTCACTTCCGATTTCTCTATGGATTTCCAACTGGTGATTGAAATTATTGTAAGAATACTTAGTGTTAATCTTAATATTTTCATAACGCTACTATAAACGACAGTGAGCATAGAATAGATTCAAAATACTAAGATAAACAGAGATCAAAGTCATTCAGATGTCTGCAAGAAAGCATCTAGTCCCTTGAACACTTTTTTTGTGGCTGCATCATCTTTAAATAGTTCATTAGGATTTTCTGAAGACTTGATAATCAGTTCATCACCAACAAGAAAACCGTCTATAATAATTTCTGGCTGGTCAGAAAATGAAAAAGATACTGAGTGTGTTGGGGTAGAAAGGTTAGGTTCATCGTAAAATTCACGACTGCTTACAAAGCCAAGCTCACTCAAATAGCGCGCAACAGAAGCGCTATCTACGGGTCGATTTTCCGCATACCAGCCTTCTTCTTTCGATAATTGAAATGAACTATCTGGGTAATTGAAAGAAATAGCGGTGAGGGAATCTTTCTTCAATCTGAGCAAGGTATTTTCCCTGTAGGAAGCTGCATCTTTTCCGATACTCATCCCCATAAAATTTGGTGCTACATACACCTCTTTATCTTCAAATAAGCGAACGAATGTATAATAGCTTTGCTGTCCTTCCATTCCAAACCTTCCTACTACAATATCTGTGGAAATATCTTCACCTTCATAAATCTTTACTCTGGTACCGGCTGAGTCCACAGCATAATCTTTCCATTTATCCTGAGTTTTAGCAGCTAATCTTCCAGGCTTTATGGCATTCAAAGAGGAAAGTAATCCTGTAATTGCACTTTGCTTTGCCATTTTTTGAGATCCATTAGCTAAGGAAACTGTCCAACCTTCCGGTGATGCGGTTAACAAAACATCTGCTTCAGTGGAAAGTATCTCAATCTTAGAAACCTTTGCCGTATCTATTTCTACTAGCTCCGTCTTTAGTGATTTACTTCTACCGGTTTGTTTGGTCAATTGAGTTAATGCAAACCCAACAATCAAGATAACTAGTATAATCAATAAGTTTTTTGTTGTTAGTTTCATTTCAAGTAGTTTTTGAGATGATCAGTCAAAATTTCCTTGCA
Organism: Bacteroidota bacterium; assembly: GCA_039026865.1. Lineage (GTDB taxonomy): Bacteria > Bacteroidota > Bacteroidia > Cytophagales > Cyclobacteriaceae > Ekhidna. Next base: position 18,500 of record JBCCLN010000019.1, read on the forward strand.
TCCATTTTTGGCGTTTTCGTTGGTTTTGAAGCTTTCTTACAAAAGCGTAAATCAGAAGCAAGATAATAGGAGCAAAAACATTTGCGTACTTCAGCGCTTCTTTCGTTCCATCTTCTACACTATCAAGTGGTCTTGAAGTGATTCCTTTTGTTCGCAAGTCAATTAGCCCTGTATCATCTGCCAGCCAGTCAACAGCATTAGAGGCAAGGTTTACATGGTCCTGAGCAATCTGTCTTGCCTGCTGTCCTTCACCATTGATGAAGAAATCCCCATTTCCAAAAACAACCATTTTACCTAAGCCGCCTTCCAAACCTTGTACTGCCAGACCAAGTGATTGTACACCCATGCCAAAATCATTCTGAGTCCATCTTTTTTGTATGTCTACAAAAGCAGGTGATCCTACCGTTCCTGAATTCTCGGAGGTAAAAACTATTGGAGTAGCAGTTATTAATGTATCCTCAATACTGGGAACAACACTGGATGCAAAGGTAAAGGTGACCTCATCCAAACCTTTTGTGATAGGATGGTCATCAAAATTGGCAATTCTAGGAAAATATGGGAACTCCTTTTGGCTATTTATAGTAAAAAATCCTTGTCTTTGCTGCACAGTTATCGTAGCACATTGTGCATCTACAACAAAATCTTTCCCTATATTAATTCCTTTGGAATTTAACCACTCAACCAAGCCGATATTGGGTGAAGTGGTAAGTCTTCCCTGCTGTAAATCCCCTTGTACGTTAGAATAGGCAATAAATATTTTCCCTCCACCTCTCAAGTATTCATCCAACTTATTTAAGTGGCTTTTTGGAATCGTATCAGAAGGAGCGATGATTGCTATCGCTCGGTAAAGAGATGGAATGCTCTCCGTTTCGTTCATCGAATATTCTTCTACTTCATACAACACATTTAGCTGTTGTGTTAATTGAGGTACCGATGCTAAGGAAGCCTCTCCATGACCAGAGAGCAAAGCAACCTTCGGTTTATCTTGTACAGAAAGTTTTTTGATAGTGGTAGTTAACTCATATTCCATCGCCGCTCCTGGTTGTATCAAAGGAAGGATCTCTTTCCGATCTCCCATTTGTAAAATAGCGCCCATATATGCGCGCATTTGCTGGACTCTGTCATTTTCCCGGACATTGATCATTATAGGTCCAATTCCTTTTTGCTGCACCTCTTGTTCTTTGGTTTGGTCTTCATTCGGATTAATAAATTCATAAACCACATTTCCGCTCGATCGCTGTTCATACTCTATCAAGATGTCCTCAAAATCTTTTCTATTACTTAATAATTGAGGAGGCAGATCTTCTGAGAAATAAGCAGAAACCGTAATAACGTCATCAAGGTCTCCTAGAATATCCTTTGAAGCGTCACTTAGGGTATATCTTTGATCTTCCGTAAAATCGAGTCGGAAATAGAGCTGATTAGAAAGCAAATTGGCGATAATGACAATTGCCACAATAATCGAAAGTTGTGTAATAATCGTCTGTTTTTTCATTACTTCCAGTTTCTTTTAGACAACATAATTTGAGTTCCAACTAAACCAATCACGATAATAGACAGAAAATAAATCATATCCCGGCTGTCAATCACTCCTCTACTTAAAGAATCAACATGTGTTCGCAAACTCAAAAAGCTAAATAATTCACCAGTAAACCCTGTTAGCCCTGAGCCGATCACATCAAAAAGCATATGAAAAAATATCCCAATGAAAAGAGCCAAGAGAAAGGCTACGATTTGATTCTGCGTGAGACTGCTAGCAAACAGCCCTATGCTAATGTAGCTTGCCGCAAGTAAAATCATACCTAAATAACCTCCTAATACCGATCCGTCATCTACGTTTCCGAGTTGACCAATAGTAATATAATAAGGAATGGTACATAGCAGCGCGATCAATACTAAAATAAGACAAGCCAAAAACTTACCTGCAACTATCTGTCCATCTGAAACTGCTTTGGTAATAAGCAATTCAATGGTACCGGCTTTATTTTCTTCTGCAATCATTCTCATGGTAATAGCCGGAATGAAAAAAAACAATGACCAAAAAGCTACTCCATAAAAAACATCAAGGTTTGCTTGTCCTAGCACGAAAATGTTAGTTCCAAATAGCCAAGTGAATGATCCGCTCAAACCCAAGAAAAGAATAATCATAACATAAGCGATTAGAGAATCAAAAAATCCTGATAGTTCTCTTTTTGTAATTATCCAAACTTTACTCATCGTCTTATTGTGTTAAGTTTCTGAATACATCTTCCAGACGTGTTTCAATACCTGTCATCTCTAGCAAATACCATTTTTTATTCACACAAAGGTCGAAAACTTCTTTTCGAGAGCTTACTTCAGGTTTACTCTGAATGGAAAACCAATTTTCCTTCCCTTCTATCTCACTCACTTTTTCAACTGGTTTGAGGCCAAGCAACTCTTTTTCTATTTCTCCTTTGCCTTCAATATGAACTGTTAATACCTCTTGACCCTGCGCTTGCTGGCGAAGTGTTTCGGAGGAACCATCGGCCACAATTCTGCCTTTATTGATAATTAGGATCCGATCACAAGTAGCCTCTACTTCCGATAAAATATGAGAGCTTAAGATCACTGTTTTTTCCTTTCCCAAATCCTTGATCAACTTTCTAATCTCAACAATTTGATTAGGATCAAGTCCGGTAGTAGGCTCATCCAGAATCAATACCTCTGGATCATGAATCATGGCTTGCGCCAGTCCTACTCTTTGCCGGTATCCTTTGGAAAGTGCCCCAATGTTTTTATGCTTTTCAGCATCCAGACCACATCGGTCTACCATTTCACCAATCCGGGTTGATATATCAGACTTACTCACTCCCTGAACCTCTGCACTAAACCGCAAATAATCAACGATAGGCATATCTAGGTAAAGGGGATTATTTTCTGGTAAATACCCGATTTTCTTTTTAACTGATTCAGATTCAGATAAAATGGAGGCTCCTTCTACAGTCACGTCTCCTGAAGTAGGCGCCATGAAACAGGTAATCATTTTCATGGTGGTGCTTTTTCCTGCCCCATTCGGCCCTAAAAAACCTACTACCTCGCCTGTATTAATTTCAAAAGAAATATCGTTGACTGCTTTTTGAACTCCATATTTTTTTGTCAGATTTTCTACTAAGATGGCCATAATTATCTTTCGTTCAAAAACGCCGCAATGTTAAGAACCAAAAGATACAAGTTCAAGTTTGAGGGCTAGTTAAATTATGTTAATCTCGTTTTGATGATGGATTGATTTTGAAAATTTGATAACAGATTGATTTGATGCAAATTTAGATGTGTGAAAATAGGACTCATATCAGATACCCATAGCTACCTCGATCCAAAGGTTTTTACCTACTTTCAAAAAGTGGACGAGATTTGGCATGCAGGAGATATTGGTACCATAAAAGTTTTAGAAGAGCTTAGAAAATTTAAACCTACAGTTGCCGTCTGGGGAAATATTGATGGAGGAAAGTTAAGAGCAGAATGCAAAGAAGTTGAAACTTTTAAGCGTGAAGAAATTAAAGTATTGATCACTCATATCGCCGGAAAGCCTTCGAGATACAATCCTAAAGTTTTAGCATGTGTAAAAGAATTTCAACCTCACTTACTAATATGTGGCCACTCACACATATTGAAAGTGATGCGAGATAAAACCAATAACCTGCTTTTTATGAATCCAGGGGCTGCCGGGAAGCACGGTTTTCATAAGATGAAAACAGTACTGAGATTTGATTTAACACAAGGTGAAATAAAGAACCTGGAAGTTGTGGAATTAGGACCTCGTGCAAAACCTACCTCATGAAGTTTATTTGATGTTTTATACCTACCATTAATGAATGCCGATGTTGCATTTCTTTCGTAGTATTTACCAACCAGTGCAAGTAGCCCGCATTTACATCCAGACTTAAAGCTTTTAGATAATAATGAATTCTGGCTGAAGCACGGTTTTGATTGAATCGGTCTACATCCATGTTAGCTCCATTAATAATATATTCATTCGATAATTCTAATTTCACAGAAGAAATCAAAGGTATGATTGCTTTAAATCGGTTTCTGAACCTAAAGTTAAAATCATGATCATTCATTACCTCTCCATTTTTCGTTTGACTCATATATCGCTCTTCCACCATGAACCGAAAGCTGGTTTTGACTTTACCTAATACCGTTGAGTAGGTGATAGATTGAAAAGGTCTAACTTCAGGTACAGCCAGGTATTTATCATAAGAATACTTATGATATCTGAAATAAATCAGCCCGCCGGATACTGAGAAATTTTTACTTATCTTGGCGTTAAGGCTAGCCCAATAAATGTTTTGATAGGTCTGTTCTCGATCTAAGAAAATACGATGATGCCAAAGTAAAGTAGAAGAGAACCGATCGTTAAATTTCACGTTTTCTATTGCTTCAATCCAAATCATACCTTCATTAGATCGAGGATTAGACTGAGCCATGGTCAAATTAATGAAAAGTAACATACTACCGAGGGTGAAAATAAGATGAATTCTTAATTGCATGATAAGTCATTTCCTGGTTATGAATGCGAAGTTGGGCGTCTAGCCCTAGAAGATTAATGACTTAGGTCATTCTCGATTATGATTAATTAATAAGATTTACAATAAATTAACTGTTTCATCTGCGATGATAGAAAAACATTTCATTCTTATCTTCGTATTTCATTTACAATTATAAATGATATGAAAACCAAATCTTATCGGCTAGGTGAGTTGGAAGAGTTAGTTTTAATTATCGTCGCTATTCTGAAGGACGAAGCATACGGTGTAAAGGTGATGGATGAGATACAAGACCAGATCGGAAGAAAAGTGAATATCAGCGCAGTACACACTGTATTGGACAGGCTTGAGAAAAAAGGATTTGTTGTTTCTTTTATGGGAGGAGCAAGCGCAGAACGAGGAGGCAGAAGAAAGCGACTTTTCAAAGTAACAGCAGAAGGTTCCAAAGCGATTGAATTTGTCCATGAGACACGCAACCAGCTTTATAGTCAGATTCCTAAACCTGCTACTGGAATGGGATGAAAAAAAGAAATCCACCGAAATGGGCACTCCGATTCCTTCAATTTTATTGCAAGGATCGGTATCTAGAACAAATAGAAGGTGACTTGTTCGAGCTTTTCGAGCGGAATCCTTCCACCATAGGATTTATTTGGAATATCATAAGATTTTTTAGATTAAGATACATGAAAGGACTCGATGGTTTTGAACAATTAGCCACTTTAGCAATGATTAAAAACTACTTAAAAGTTGCACTTCGATCGCTTCTTAAACAGAAAATTTATGCTGGGATTAACATAGTTGGGCTTGCTATTGCACTAGCCTCATGTATGCTTATCACCACGTACATTCTTCATGAAAAGAGTTACGATAATTTTTTCAAAGAAGGTGATCAAATTTATAGAATAACTAAGAATGAATTTGGTAGTTATACGCCTCCACTTCTTGCACATGTAATTCGGGAAGAAATACCACAATTTGATGCTGCTACCAGATCTTCCGGGGTATTTGAAGCTTTTTTTGAGGTTGGAAGTAAACAGGTTAAACAAGATGGAGCTATACGTGCAGATCAATATTTCTTCGATGTTTTTAACATTAACTTTCTGAAAGGTAACAAAGAGCAAGCACTAAAGAAGCCCAATAGTGTGGTTTTATCGCAGCAAATAGCGCTCAAATATTTCGGCGATAATTCGCCTATCGACGAGATCATCAAAATAGACGGAGATAATTTTATTGTTACCGGTGTATTTGAAAACCTACCTCGTAATACACATTATCCGTTTACTTACATAGTGGCGGATCACTTAGATCTGAGTGGTACTTACTACTGGACTGGCGGAAGCGGTATTACTTATGCAAAGCTTAGTGATAATTCATCCTATGCTGATGCTTATAAGAGCCTGGAAAAAATTTATGAAAAATATGCAGGCCCTGAAATCATTACATGGACCGGTTATGAATCTTTCGAAAAAATGAAAGAAGACTATCCTAATACAAAACATGTTTACTTTCCCCATTCCATCAGAAGTATTCATTTAGATCAACCACATCTGAGTCATAATGAGCCTGGAAATAAAGAAGCAAACAACATATTCTCTATTGTGGCTCTTGGCATTTTACTTATTGCATGTATCAATTACATTAACATGTCAACCGCAAGATCTACCTTGAGGTCTAAAGAAGTGGGGATAAGAAAAACATTGGGCTCGTTTCGAAAGCAAATGTTGTTTCAATTGTTAATTGAATCTGCGCTAATCACCTTCTTTGCGATTCTTATAGCTTTTATAATATCCTTTTTATCACTTAAATTTTTTAGTGAGATTACATTAAGGGCGTTTAATCTGCAAGACATGATAAGCTTGGAAAATCTTGCTTTTACATTTCTTTTGTTCTTGCTCACAAGCCTCATGGCAGGGGCTTATCCAGCATTTGTTATTTCCAGGTTTAATCCGGTAGAGGCATTAAGAGGAACTTTGAAGTTGAAAAGAAAGTCATATTTTAGAAACGGTCTTGTAGTTTTTCAAATTGCAGCTTCTGTATTTTTGATTACCATATCACTGGTTATTTACAGTCAGGTAGATCATTTGCTAAACCAGGATATGAAAATAGACTTACATAAGACCATGGTGCTAAGGAATGGATATCAACTAGGTGATAAATATGACATTTTCAAACAGGAACTAGAGCGGTTAAAAGAAATAGAAATCATATCAAAATCCGATCGTGTTCCTTTTATGGGTATCAATAACTACGGTTATACCGCACCGGATAAAGGAGGAAAGGCATATAACCTAGATAATATTTTCGCTGGATCAGACTTTGAGCAAGTTTTTAACCTTGAACTAGTAAAAGGAAGATTTTTAAATCCCAACTCCCTTTTAGATACCAGTAAAGTGCTCCTCAATGAGACCGCAGTTAAAGAAATAGGTTGGCATAATGCAATAGGAAAAAAGTTAATGAGAGATCCTTTTGTATATGAGGTTGTAGGGGTAGTCAAAGATTTCAATTATCAATCACTTAAGCAAAAGATCAACCCAATGATCATAAGGTATGGAGCCAGTGTCTATGATATAGGTATTTGGCATCAAAATAATATTTTAATTAAGTACCATGCAGAGGACTCTACCGATTTTCTGGACGACCTTCAGAAAAAGTGGTCGACGTTCGTTCCCGGTTATCCTATTGATATCTCTTTTTTGGAAGAGACATTTAATAAAACCTACGATGGAGAACGGCGATTTGGTCAAATATTTACAAGCTTCTCCATCTTGGCATTAATCATTGCAACTCTGGGTCTTTTTTCTTTAATAGCATTTGTTCTTCAAAGAAGACGTAAAGAAATCACCATTCGAAAGGTATTTGGCGCTCCGGCAATTTCCATTATTACACTGTTATCGAAGGAATTCTCCATTCTTGCCATTTTAGGTGGAACCATAGGGATATCCATATCCTATTACTGGCTAAAAGAATGGTTAAATGATTACAGCTATAGAATTGACCTGAAATGGTCCTATCTAGCTTTGCCACTTCTCTTTATCTTAGTTTTAACCTGGATATTGGTCTCCGGAAAATCTTATCGTGCAGCTATTTCTAATCCGTCGAGTGCCTTAAAAGAAGAATAGTAAAACAAATGACTCTCTACATTCCGGTTTATGAAAACACATCAGCCCTTTAACTTTTATTACATTTTGGCATAATTAATTTATCTAAAAAAACGGGATTGCATGAAAAAAATATTTTTACTTCATAAAGTATGTTTTTTTTAGATTTTGATGTGTTCATAGTCATAGAATCTAGTTGAGAAATTGTAATAAACCGTCGATTCACTTTTAATCCGTCCAATGCATCTTTTGCTAAAAATTACTTTATAAGCATCAATAGTGTGTGTTTCTCCTTTTCTTAGAGACATTAGCCCGCATTATTCACCACAACTAGTGGCGGGTTGATTCAAGTAATTGATTTACCGTAGTTTCATATTCATACAGAATGATTTTTGATTCCTCAAATTTGGGGAACGATTTTGGCATCCCATTCGAAATCAATTACCTCATCTAAATGAATAACACCCGAATTTTTCGGGTTAGATAAAGGTTAGGACGGGAAAAGCGTAAAAAGCAGCAAGTATAATGAGCTTACACTGGAATGTTTAGGATCATCCTGGTCTAATGAGAATGTGTGTTTTTTTCATCTGGTTTGATGATCAGATCTGATTTCAAAGAGGTTATTTTGATCAACCTTTGTTTTATTTAATGTTCAAAACTGACTGCTATATTATTCTTGCTTAATATGATCCGCCTTTTTAATTGAATCAAAATCTGAACTAAAAAATGAAGAGTAGATATATAAAAATAGTTTTAAGACATGCTATTATATGGTTTTTTGCTTTTGTCTTTTGGGTGTTTATGCGAGAGTTTGGTCAGGAAGTAATTCAAGAAGATATTGGGTCGATGAGCTTTTTCCAGCGTGTGAAATTTCATTTGATACTAGGTTTGATCGCTGGTATTATTTTCGGTAGCTTGAATTATTTTTCTGATAAATACATCCATAAAAAGATTTCGTTTGGCAGGACACTCTTGTTTGGGACATTTTCTCATCTTGTTGCGGTAATTGTTCTCATTACTTTTGGTATGCGTGCCTTCACCCGAATCATTGGGGTGGAAATGAACAGGGAGATATATCAAGACTATATCTTTTCCCAAGAAATGATCCTACTTGTTGTTTACTGTTTCATTGTTGGATTTTTTATAAATCTTTTTACTGAAATAGATAAGAAGTTTGGGCCCGGAAACCTTTGGAAAATGCTAAAAGGAGAATTTTATTCACCAAAAGAGGAGCAACGTATCTTTATGTTTTTGGATTTGAAAAATTCTACAGGGATTGCTGAAAAACTAGGCCATAGAAAATATAGTGAGCTTATTCAGGATTGCTTTCAGGATGTTTCTGAAATAGTATTAAAGTTTAAGGCTAGTATTTACCAATATGTGGGCGATGAAATAGTACTAACCTGGACCATCAAGGAAGGCCTTGAGAATTTGAACTGCATTCGATTTTACTTTGCTTATAAAGAAAAGCTTGTGAGCAGTGCTGCAAATTATGAAACGAAATATAATATGGTACCTGAATTTAAAGCAGGTCTTGAGATGGGCTCTGTGATGGTGGCTGAGGTAGGAGACTTAAAGAGGGAAATTGCTTATCATGGTGATGTTCTTAATACGGCAGCCAGAATTCAAGGCTGTTGTAACCAGTACGGCAAAAGCATACTTATTTCGGAGAACATAGAGAAAACACTTAGGGATTCACTAAAAACGAAAGTACAATTGCTTGGAGATGTTCAACTCAGAGGAAAGCAAAAAAATATTCGAATCTATGCTGTAGACCAAGCTTAACCCGAAAAATTTGGGTGTTATTCATTGAGATGATGTAACACGTTGAATATGAGGTAATTGATTTTGAATGAGAGGACAACATCGTTCCCCAAATTTGAGGAATCAAAAA
>JBCCLN010000020.1:0-27805 GCA_039026865.1 Bacteroidota bacterium
AGATCATGGTTGTTCTGAGCAAAAATGTGGGGAATACCAAGTTCATCATAATGTACAGTGACACTGTCTTTCAGATTAGGAAGTGAAATATTGATATCGAACGGAATAGAATCACTTTCGGCATTTTGCCAAAAACCGTGAAAAGGATCTAAGAACTTTCCAAGTGGTGGTACTCCGTTACTTCCTATAATAAATCTGGTATTTAGCGAATAAATAAGAGCGCCAGTAATGGCTAAAGACAAGATAAGCTTTATAAATTTCATTAATTAGATTTAGTTTACTTTCCATGAAAGTAAACTAAAATGTTTGGATTTGGCAATTTTAAAACGTTCGCCAAAGAGCATAGGAAAATAATCCTGCTATCTTTAAACCGATTTTTGAAATGCAAAGCATTCTTTCCAAATATGATGAGGCCGTAATCGAAAAGGCATCTAAGATAGAGATGCTCATTTTTGATGTTGATGGCGTACTTACAGATGGTAAGATCATATATACCAATAGTGGAGATGAGATTAAAGCATTCAACGTGAAGGATGGCCAGATTATTAGATTTCTCAAGGAGGCCAGTATCCGTGTAGGGGTCATTACCGGTCGCAGTTCGGCCTTGGTGGAAAGAAGATGCATTGAGTTGAAATTAGATTTCTTTCATCAAGGAGCTAAGGACAAATGGGCAGTCATTGAAGAGGAACTTGGTTCACTATCAGCGCAAAAAGTGAGCTACATAGGAGATGACATTATTGACCTGAAGGCCCTGGTTAATTCCGGTTTGGGTGCAGTACCTGCGGATGGAATGAGTTATGTTAAAGATCACGCAGATATTATTACCCTTGCAAAAGGTGGCGAAGGGGTTGTGCGAGAGGTGGCTGATTTGGTTCTGGCAAGTCAGGGAAAAATGGAATCGATCATAAAGCAAAAGCTAGGATGATAGAAAAGTTTGATAAGAAAGTTCACGTTACAGACTCAATACAACTTGGAGGAGATAAAATGGTACTGTTTGCGGGGCCCTGTGCAGCAGAAAGTTATGATTTATGTCAGGAAGTGGGTGCAAGAGTGAAAGGCTTGTGTGAAAAACATGGAATTGATTACATATTCAAAGCCTCATTTGATAAAGCCAACAGAACTTCGTCCACTTCTTACCGTGGAAGTGGTATGGACATGGGGCTGGAGATCTTGTCAATGGTAAAAGACAAATTAAAAGTGCCAATTGTAACCGATATCCACGAGTCATATCAAGCTAAAGAAGTTGCTGAAGTAGTAGATGTCCTTCAAATCCCTGCCTATTTATGTCGTCAGACTGATTTGCTTATTGCGGCGGCCAGGACCGGAAAAGCAGTAAAGATTAAAAGAGGTCAGTTTATGGCTCCTGAAGATATGAAATATGCTGTTGATAAGGTGAGGTCTGTTGATAACAGCAACGTTTTTCTTACGGAGCGCGGAGCCTCCTTTGGCTATCACAACTTAGTAGTTGATATGAGAGCGCTTCCGATCATGCGGCAGTTTAGTCCGGTAGTTTTTGACGTCACCCACAGTGTACAGCAACCTGGAGGCGCCGGTGGTAGCTCCGGAGGACAGCGGGAGTTTGCGCCATACTTAGCTAAAGCGGCGGCAGCAGTGGGAGTAGATGGTTTTTTCATAGAAACTCACCCGGAACCTGCCAAAGCCTTGAGTGATGGACCTAATATGATTCCATTAGATGAAATGGAAAGCTTTCTAAAGATGCTGAAGGAAGTTTGGCAAGTTGGTAGGGCTTATGTTAATTAGCAAATTGATTTTTTTGACTTTATGATTTTTAGATATCTTGTTGGCTTCTCTTTTTTAATAGGTGTATTAATTTTCAGTTCTTGTGTGCAGAATAAAAAGGTGCTGTATCTTCAAACTGAGAATGAGCTTAAAGCTGATTTTCCAACGGATACAGTATTAAGAGAATATAATATGGGTGATTATCAATATAAAATTCAACCAGAAGATATTCTTTCAATACGATTTGAAACTCTCACAGAAGATGAATATAATATTTTTGATAATCAAGCATCAGGTGTTCAGGGTGGAGGTGGTCAAAACTTTGCACTAAATGGATATTTAGTGGATCGCAATGGTTTCATATCTTTGCCCGAATTAGGTAAGGTAAAGGTTTCAGGGTTGGCGGTTCATGAACTTGAGGAGAAATTAGAATTAGCAGCTCGAGCTTACGTTGATCAACCTGTAGTTAAAATTTTCATTTTAAATTATCGAGTTACGGTTATTGGTGAAGTGAATTCAGAAGGAGTTTTTACAACCACTAATAATCGTATTTCCATACTTGAGGCCATTGCTAATGCGGGGGGACTGTCAGATATGGCAGATAGGTCAAAGGTCAAAGTAATTAGACAGCAGGATGGTAAAGCGTCAGTTTTTTACGTAGACCTACTTCATGAAGAAACAATGAGGCAATCTTCTTTTTTTACCCATCAGAATGATATAATAGTAGTCCCTCCCCTAAAACAACGGCCATTTAGACGATATTTTGGACAAAATCTAAGTTTGTTTATTTCAACTGTTTCTGTAATTCTCCTTACAGCTAACTTAATATCTGAGTAATGGCAGTTAATTCGGGATATCCTTTTGAGCGTGATCCGTTTGATTTTGACTCATCGAGAGAATCACGATCAAATCTACTGGACTTCAAGCGTATTCTTTCACGTGCCATCTGGTACTGGTATTTACCCTTGCTCACTTTATCAATATCTTTTGCCATTGCCTGGGCTGTAAATAGATATTCTACAAGTATCTACACGATTAAGGCGTCAATACTGATCAAAGAAAGTGAAGAGAATGTTGGAGCAAAATTGTTGTACAATAATGCTCTTGTAGACCCATATAGGAATTTTTATAACGAATTATATATACTTAAATCACTTCCATTAATTCAGAGTGTTGTTGGTTCATTGGGATTTGAAAAACGTTATTTCAGAGAAGGAGAAATTAAAACCACTGAAATCTACAGTGCAAATTTACCTTTTGAATTCGTTATAGCCGGAGCAAAGTCTTTTGAATCCCAAGTTAGATTTAAGCAAATTGATGAGTCAAGTTTTAATTTTTACTCGGATTTCCTAGAAGATTACACCGATAATCAAGTCTATAAGTTTAGCGATACAATTGATTTTAATAATTCAAAAATCGTTGTTTTCAACAGGCATCAGGAAAATAGCAACTATATAGGAAGGCAACTGATTATTACTTTTTCAAGTATTGAAGATGTAGCTAATTCATATGTAAGTAGGATTAATGCATCCTGGCAGGCTCAGGGGGCGTCACTAATGAACCTTTCAATCAATGGAGCAGTAGCGGCCAAAGAGTCTGCGTTCCTTACGGAGTTAATAAAACAGTATCAGCAGTATGATTTGAATAAAAAGAATCAAACTGCGTCTAAAACTATTGAGTTTATAGATATTCAACTGAAGGAAATAAGTGATTCTTTAAGATATTTTGAAAGAGAAGTAGAAAGTTTTAAGGAAAAGAATGTGGTTACTAACCTAGATGCTGAGGCTTTGCGCTTGTATGAACAAATAAAAGGTTTTGAAACAACATTAAGTCAGATGAAACTTAGGAGAAACTATTTTGAGTACTTGAGTTCATATCTTTCGAAAGACGACCAGTTTGATCAGGTTGTCCCGCCTTCTAGTGTTGGGGTGGATGATCCAATTATGACTAACTTAATTACTCAATTAATAAAGCTACAAACTGATTTAACATTAAATACCCAAAATGAACGTGTTGAAAGTGTGATAATTAGCAGAAAAAGGGAGCAAATCAGGAAGATTAGAAAGGATATCTTGGAAAGCGTAAATAGTGCGCTTGCCGCACAAGAAATAAATGAAGAATTCATTGAAGAAAGGATCAAACTTGTGGATTCGGAATTAAGCAAACTTCCAGAATCTGAAAGGTACCTGATTAACCTGAATAGGAATTATGAATTAAGTGAAAACCTTTATATTTTCTTGATGCAAAAACGTGCAGAGGCTGGAATTTCAAAGGCGTCTACCTCTTCAGATATAGTTGTAATTAATCCTCCTAAGCAAGTTGGAGGTGCCATCACACCAAAACCTATGGTAAATTATGGGATCGCTCTGGCCATTGGATTAGCCTTGCCGTTTTTTTACTTTTTTATATTGGAGTTGCTAGACAATCGGGTCCAGTCCAAGGAGGACATTGAAAAAGCGACTGAAATACCTATGATTGGAGGAGTAGGACATAACAGGAACGCGGAAAATTTGATTGTATATAACAAACCTAAGTCAGGAGTTGCAGAGTCCTTTAGATCGCTGCGCTCTAACCTAAACTTTTTTACGGAAGGGAAGGACAAAAAAATATTTCTTATAACCTCGTCCATTAGTGGTGAAGGTAAAACATTTTCTACAATAAACTTGGCGACCGTATTGGCCTTTAGTGGGAAGAAAACGTTGATTGTTGGAGCTGATATGAGAAGACCTAGACTGTTCGGAGACTTTGATCTTGAAAATAAATTGGGCTTAAGTAGTGTGCTTTCAGGTCAGAAGAAAATGTCTGATGTTGTCCAAAGCACTTTCATAGAGAACCTTTCTCTTGTCTCTGCCGGACCTGTTCCCCCTAACCCCAGTGAACTTTTAATGAGCGACTGGATGAAAATATTCATCCAGGATGCCATGAGAAGTTTTGATTTTATCATTTTGGATACTCCGCCCATCGGTTTAGTTACGGATGCGTTTATTCTATCAAAGCTCTCGGATCACGTTTTGTTTTTGATTCGTCAAAATTATACTCCTAAACAAGCCGTGAAAACAGCACAAGAGTTTTATCAAAATGGTAAGATTAAAAAAGTGAGTATCCTTTTTAATGATATAAAGAGGGTTGGTCCTGGCTATGGTTATGGCAATTCGTACGGTTATGGTTATGGTTATGGTTATGGTTATGGCTATGGTTACGGACAGAACAAATACGGAAATTATTACTCTGATTAATTAATGGAATCTGACAAAAAGATACTTATTACCGGAGCCGATGGTTTTATAGGAAGTCATTTAACGGAGGCCTTGGTAGACAGAGGATATGCGGTAAGGGCTTTTGTTTATTATAACTCTTTTAATAACTGGGGATGGTTAGAAAATTTGAACAGCGATCAAAAGAGCAAATTAGAAATATTCCAAGGAGATATCAGAGATCCAAATGGTGTTAGGCAGGCTGTCGATGGAATAGATATTATTTTTCACCTCGCTGCTCTAATTGCAATTCCGTTTAGCTATCATTCTCCGGATTCATATATTGATACTAATATTAAAGGGACATTAAACATTATTCAGGCAGCTAGAGACAGCAGAGTTGAACGCATATTAGTAACATCAACATCTGAAGTATATGGAACTGCCCAATACGTGCCCATTGACGAGAACCATCCCAAACAACCCCAATCTCCATATTCAGCTTCAAAAATTGGAGCAGATGCAATCGCAGATTCGTTCTTCAGGAGTTTCAATTTACCATTAACCATAGTTCGCCCTTTTAACACTTACGGTCCCCGTCAATCGGCCAGAGCAGTAATTCCAACCATTATAACCCAACTTTTATCTGGTTATAGCGAGATAAAGCTTGGTGATATAACACCAACCAGAGATTTGGTATTTGTAAAAGATACTGTTGAAGGGTTTATCAGAATTGCGCAAACAATGGATAATCTCATTGGCCAAGAAGTTAATATTGCCACTAATTCAGAAATTTCAATAAAAGACCTAGCGGAAGAAATTATTAATCAAATCAATCCTGGGGCTAAGATAGTTTCAGATAAAGTAAGATTAAGACCTGAAAGAAGTGAAGTCTTTAGATTGTATGGGAGCAATGAAAAGTTGAAGAACTCAACCGGGTGGCAACCAGCCTATTCTTTGCAGGAAGGAGTCAAGGAAACTATCTCATGGTTTTCAAATAAGACTAATCTATCGCATTACAAGGCTGATATTTATAATCTGTGATGAACGTCTTAGTAATAACTTTTTTATACCCGGAGGGTATTACGTTCCTTGATGACTTTCTATTCTCATTGAATCAACAAGACTGTTCTAGTTTCGAATTAATGGTCTTTAATGATGGGGTTGAGCGGCCTGAGACCTTTTTTTCAGAATTCAAGGGTCAACTCACTTGTCTCTCAGCAAAAGGCGACACCCTGGCCCAAGTAAGATTCAATGCTCTTGATTATTTACAAACGCTGCAAGACACAAAACTCATTTTTTGTGATATTGATGATACAATGTCTAGTAACAGGATCGAGTGCTTGAGTTTACTTCTTGATAAATATGATGTTGTTTGCAATGACCTGTCAGTGGTTGATAATGAAAATATCCTTATTATCAAGAATTTATGGTGCCAAAGACTTGGGAGTCGTTTTGAGTTTGACTATAACTTTATTGCTCAAAGCAACGTGGTAGGTTTTGGCAATGTAGCGTTTAAAAGTTCTATCCTGCGTACCGGTATCTTGCCAACGAATGAAGATATTGTCGCAGATTGGTTTATATTTTATCAGATTTTATTTAGATCAAAAATAATAGCCCTCTTTACTGCCGATTGTACAACACTTTATAGACAACATGTGAATAATACCGTGGGAGCAGGAGGTGGCTTGGTTTCTGTAAAAAAATTGCATAGTATAATTAATATAAAACTTAACCATTACAAGGCACTTGTAGACATAGGAATAAACATGAAAGCGGAGATTGACGATTTAATCTCTAAGCAATCCAAAATGGCTAGTTATACGCCTACTTCTATAAATGCACCTTTTTGGTGGGAAGAAACAAAATTGTTAGATGGAAAAAATAGTTAGAATAGGTCAGAAAGATTTTTTTAATTACTCGGAACCATACATCATAGCTGAATTAGGTTCAAATCATAATGGTGACATGGATTTAGCTAAAGATCTGATTGAGAAAGCAAAAAGGGCTGGTGCGAATTGCGTCAAGTTTCAAAGCTGGAGTAAGGATACAATTTTTTCCAGAAAGACTTACGATGACAACTATTTCATAGCTGATGACTATAGGAATCGGGATGATCACACCCTTGAATCAATTGTTGAAGCATACAGTATATCTGAGAATGAATTGCTAGCAATGAAAACCTATGCCAATGAAATAGGAATTGATTTTGCCAGCACCCCCTTTTCACCTCAAGAAGTCGATTTCCTGGTTTATGAATTAAAGGTACCATTTATTAAAACTGCATCCATGGACCTCAACAACTACCCTTTTTTAGAATACATAGCAAAAAAAGGGCTGCCCATAGTTCTTTCGACTGGCTTAAGCGAGTTATATGAAATTGATAAGGCTGTTCGTACGATTGAGAATGCGGGCAACGAACAGATCATAATACTACACTGTGTTTCTATATATCCTCCTAAGGATGAACAAGTCAATTTAAGGCGAATTAAATCTTTACAGACCTTATACCCATATCCCATTGGTTTTTCTGATCATACCTTGGGTTTTGAGGTGCCTTTAGCTTCAGTCGCTTTGGGCGCCTGTATTATTGAAAAGCACTTTACTTTGGATAAGAACATGGAAGGCTGGGATCATAAGGTTTCTGCTGATGAAGAAGATATGAATGTTATCGTGACCGGTGCGTCAAAAATTTGGTGCGCAATGGGAGGGAACAGGATTATTGTTCAGGAGGAAACGGAAAGGAAGGAGTCATTTCGTAGAAGCATTGTTTTAAAAAGGGAAGTAAAGGCAGGAGAGGTTATCGAACGGTCTGATATTGATTTCAAAAGACCTGGTGATGGTATTGCACCGGAACATTTAGAATGGGTTGTAGGGAGGAAAGCTAAGCAGGATATTCCCCAGGACTTTCCTTTATTGAAAAAATATTTGATCTGAAGATCCTATTTAATTTATCATACAATGACGAAGACCGTAGCATGCATAATAGCAAGGACTACCTCTGTTAGGTTACCACTTAAGGTACTAAGGTCCTTATTTGAGCAATACGCAGTTATTGATTTCATTATTGAAAGAGTTAAGAAAGTCGAAATGATCAATGACATTTACATATGCACTTCTTACGAACCTGTCGATGACATATTAGAGGACGTAGCTAGAAGAAATGGTGTGAAGATCTACAGAGGTGATCCGACCAACATTATTGAAAGAATGTTGTCGGTGGGAGAGATTGAGAATGCTGATAACTTGATCCGTATCACCGGAGATAACCCATTTGTGTCCTTTGAATACATAAATGACCAGATTAAAGCCTTGGTTAATAATAAGCTTGATTACATCCGCCTTGTTGATGTGCCAATTGGAGCTACCGCAGAGGTAATGACCTATGATGCGTTAAAGAAATGTTCACGAATAATGAATCAGGACTATAGTGAATATCTAATGCTGTATATGTTTGATCCGGAAAATTTTAAATGTGGTGTTATTAGGCCGTTGGACGGTGATTTCTCTGGTCAATCTATAACCGTGGATACAAAAGAGGATCTTAAAAAGGCCAAGGATATTTTAGATAGTAAAAGTGGTGGGTTGTTTATAAGTTTATCAAATATTGTAGATTATTTGATGGCTGTCAAACGTGATGATGATCGTAAAAAAGAGAGTGGTTTTCTGATCAAATTACCTGAAGGTAAGTCCGTTACAGTAGAAGATTTTAACCATGATATGCAAAGAAGGAAGCAGAAGTCAGTATTAATTCAGGTATAATGAACAGGCATTACCTTTATACTGAAACTGCTTTTCATCACCAAGGCGATATCGATTATATGAAGCAGCTAGTACAAGCTTCGTGTGAAGCAGGTGCTGATGGGATTAAATTTCAGGTTTTAACCAAACCAGAGGAATTTTTGAGCCCATTGCACGCCAGCTTTGATTCGCTTTCCAAGTTTTGTTTGACAGAATCTCAATGGGTCGAGATTTTTGAGACGACACTTGAAAGAGGTCTTGATATAATAGCGATGCCACTTAACATTTCATCATTCGAAGTATTAAAATCAGTAAATGTTAAATACTACGATATTCATTCTGTATCCTTCCAGGATGAGCAATTGAAGAAAGAAATCAAGAATTCCAGAGTTCCTATTTTACTAGGCATTGGTGGCCGAACGATACAAGAAATTGAATCAGCAATAGCCTTCTTTGGCAAGCAATTGAAGGCAATATTGGTAGGCTTTCAAGGATTTCCAACTAATTTGGAGGACGTAATGCTTAGCAAAATATCTGCTCTGAGAGAGCTTTTTCCAAATTTGGACGTAGGGTATGCGGACCACACAAAATATGATGATAAAGAGGTAGTTGAAACAAATATTTATGCCAGATTGTTGGGAGCTGTCATCTTCGAAAAACACATCACTTTGAGTGAAGGGGATTCAAATAGAGTCGATTACATATCTGCCAATAACTCTGGTAAAATCAGAAAGATTAAGGAGAGACTTGACTTCATTGATGACAAAATACTGTTTCCAAAAGAAAAATCTTTGTCCGTCTCAGGGCCAGAATTGTCTTATAGACAGCGAGAGCTACAAGTTGTGGCTTCGGAAGACATCCTTACCGGGACTATAATAACACGCGAGCAAGTTTGTCTTAGAATGATCGACAAAACTGGTGGAGCTAATAATACCTCGGAAGTCATAGGCAAAAGAGTGAACCAAGATATTGAGAAACACGATATTATTCGAATAGAAGATTTGTTATGAACTGGTTAGTACTTAATGATTCGATAAGCTTTCAATATGCTGTTAAATTATTGGATCAAAATGGTAATGGATTTTTGCCCGTAGTTGATAGCGAGGGAAAACTGGTTGGAGTTATTACAGATGGAGATCTAAGAAGAGGGATTTTGAATAAGAAGAAAGATATCTTAGATATTATAAACACAAAACCCGTTACGATGCCTGCCGGCACTCCTCATGCAATAGCTCGTAGGAAACTGAAAGAGATTCATAGGTTACAAATGCCCCTAGTTGATGATCAAAATATACTTAAAGAAGTGGTTGTTCTTAATGATTTTGAGATTAAGTCAAAACCTAATTGGGTAGTCATTATGGCTGGAGGCCTTGGATCAAGGTTAGGAGAACTGACAAAAAATATTCCAAAACCCATGCTACCAGTTGGGGGGAAGCCAATTCTTGAACACTTGATTACAGGCTTCAAAGAGTTTGGTTTTCACAAATTTATAGTATGCGTGAATTATAAGGCTGAGTTAATAAAAGAGTTTCTTGGGGATGGTGAAAGATTAGGAGTAGAAATTAGATATACGATCGAGGAGAAACGAATGGGTACCGCTGGCCCTCTTAGTTTAATTGATTTTAATCTTGGGCCAGATTTCTTTGTCGTAAACGGAGATGTACTGACTACACTTAATTTTGAAGACTTTTTAGCTTTTCATAAAAGCACTGAAAGTTATGCAACAATGTGTGTGAAACCTTATTCCTATGAGGTTCCCTTCGCATGTATAGATTCAGATGCAAGGCACAATCTCGTAAGTATTGTTGAAAAGCCGACATTCGATTACCATATCAACGCAGGACTGTATCTCTTAAGTTCTGATATTCTTGATTTCGTTCCTAAAAATACTTTTTATGACATGCCTCTTTTGTTTGAGGATGTTGTTAAGTCAAACAAGAATGTCAAAATATTTAGGATGGAAGAGTATTGGTTAGATGTTGGTAGGCCATCAGATTACCACCAGGGCAATCATGATATGAGTTTATAGTTTCTAACATCAGTGAAAAAAAGGCTTCTGGTTTTGTCCGACTCATTGGCTCTGGCGCGTAGCGTTCCGGAAGAAAGTACCTATGAAAATACATGGCCAGCTCTGCTTCAAAAGCATTTTAATGTACATCAGTTATCTATAGGTGGTGGGCGAATCGGGGATATCTTGTCGCAAGCGAGCTACCACGTTTCGTTTAACCCTGATATTGTGGTTCTTCAATGTGGAATTGTTGATTGCGCTCCAAGATCATTAGGATATGCAGAGTTAAAAATCCTTAAGTTGCCCCCTTTTAGAAAAATCATTCTTCCATTTTTTATGAAGAATGCTAGGGCAATCAGAAAGATAAGGAATGTGACATATACTCCACCAAAAAGATTCGAAAAGGAGATCAAAGCAGTCAAAGCTTTATTTGAGCATAGTGAAATATATGCCATCGGAATATTACCAGCCTCGAAAAACTATGAAAAAAAAGTTCCAGGGATTATAAAGAAGTCCGTAGAATACAATTTGATTCTTTCGAATGTATTTTCCACTTTTTTCATAAGTATGGATAACATTCCAGATAACTCTATTATGAGTGATAATATTCACCTTAACGAAGCAGGACAATTGTACATATATGATCAAATCATGAAACATGTGGGTTAATGCTTAGAAAGCTCTTTTCCCATACAGTTTTATATGGAACTGCTCCTCAAGTCATTAAAATCGCTAATTTTTTAGCACTCCCAATAATCACTAAAAATCTTACTTCCACTGATTACGGGATTGCAGGTGTAGTTACTGCATATACAGCATCTATAGCTGTTTTAGCAACACTAGGGCTTAGGGTGGTTCTTGTGAATAGTTTTTATAAATCTCCAAATCAATTCAAATGGCTGTGGAGACAAATTTATGGTTTTCTAATTCTTTGGAATTGGATATATGCTTTACTCGCTTCTCTATTAATATATATAGTTATTCCTAGCGAGGCTATAGAAAATAAGTGGACTATTCTCTTCCTGAACGTTGGCCCATTAGTTTTTTTTGGTCCGGTAAAGGTACTTTGCTCAACTTACTATCAGATCAAAGAGGTACCTAGTCAAATTGCTATAAGGTCGTTGGTATTTGGGCTTACCACCGTCACATTGAACATATATTTTATCAGTTTCCTAAAGATGGGATACATGGGTTGGTTTTGGTCATCTTTTATTGTGGGTATGCTCACGAACGCCTCCTATTTCTATCCATTAAATTTTGTATTAAAGCTAAAACCAATATTTAATTATAAATGGAGGCTACTTAAGAATTCCCTGAAAGTAAGCCTACCCACGATACCTCATTATTATTCTACCTACTTGCTTAATTCTTCAGATCGTTTGGTTATGGACGTGTTAAGCATAAGTACTAAAGAGATAGGCAGATATAACGTTGCTTACATTGTAAGCGGCGTAATGGGTAGTCTTTCTCAGGCCAGTGGGCAGGCGATAGGGCCATTGTTAAATAAATTATACAAAGAAGGGAATGATGAAGTCGCGAAACACTTAATTGTCATATTACAAATAGTATTTTTTTGTGTTTCCGTTTGTTCATGCCTATGGATGAAAGAAATATTTCAATTATTAATTAAGAATGACGAGCTGGCTACAATGTATCCTCTTGGTATTATTATTTTCATGGCGTTCAATTATAGACCAATGTATTTTGGGGCCAATTCAAAATTACTCTATACTGAGAAAACAAATTTACTCTGGCAGGTGACGCTTGTAGCTGGATTACTAAATGTTGGTCTTAATTTTATTTTTATTCCAATTTTTGGATTTGAGGTTGCCGCCTATACAACTTTTATAGGGCTGATGTATATGGGCTATGCTGGTTTTTTTTATAAAACGTTCAAAAAGATAACAAGTGCCAGGTATAATCCGGTATTGTGGTTATTTCTGACTATCGTTCTTACCATTACTGTCTATATGTTGGTGGAATTAAATGTTGTTATCAAAATTATTCTTACATGTTTGGTGATGTTAACAGGTGGCTTTTATATCTTCAAACTCAATAAACTGATGGATGAATTACGCAAAGAGAAAAGAGCTAATTAACTATTTGAATCATGTTGAAAGGGAATATCCCGTTGAGCATTGGGTTTATAATGGTATACATATTTGGCCACTTCTGAAAATGCGAATTTTTAATTCTTTTTTCCACGCGCTTAATGCACGTCCTGGTGTGAAGTCAATATCACGAATAAATGCATATGTAAACTTTGGAATTGAATTGATAAGATCTCTTGCGGGTCTAGGTAAGTTCAAAAAAAAAAGGCCAATATACTATATACCGGTGGCAGAGACCATCGAGTTTTGGATAAAAACAAAACATCCCTAAACCGCTATTTCGACCCGCTAATTGATAAAAACGAGGCAGAGGGCAAGAGAGGTTTGTTGCTTGAGTATAACTCGTCAAAAGGATTCTATAACTATCGAGGAGAAAGGGTAGTATTTGTGGCGGATCTATTACCAATATTTTTGATCAAAGCTCTCATTTTCCGAGATAAGGGCATGAGTCGATTATCACATTTTGATAGCTTTATGAAAGACCTTGATTTGCAAGAATGTAATGCCTTAAACATTAAAGATCAAGTATTTCGCCAAACGGTCAGAATTCAAGCATGGAAACGAATATTCAAGTTGTTCTTTGAATTGACAGGTGCTGGCTCAGGATATGGTCTGTGCTATTATGCAAACCCTGTGTATGGAATGAACCTTGCCTGTACGGAATTGGGAATACCAAGTTTCGACATGCAACATGGAACACAAGGTCCTCTTCATCCGGCATATAATTTTTTGAAGGCTCCGGAAGGAGGTTATAACATTCTCCCCAAGCATTTCTGCTGCTGGGATGAATTTAGCTATAAACACATTCTTAGCTGGTCAGAAAAATTCTCATGTCATTTGCCGATCCTATCAGGAAATCCGTGGAATGATTACGCTAGAGATAATTATAAAAGGTTCACCTCCGTAGATCTGTCCGATTCTAAGCGTCTAATTGTGGTGACATTGCAGCCTGTCAAAGGATGCTTATGTGAAGACCACTACGAACTGATTTCGTCAACGAAGAGTCATTATACTTGGTGGATAAGGTTCCATCCCAGAATGAGCGAATCCGAGAGAAAGGAAGTAACCGATAGATTCGAGAAATTTGGAAGCACCAAGGAGATAGTTTTTGACGATTCTAATTCCATACCCATCCCAATATTATTTCAATGGACAAAATTGCATTTATCCAGGTATTCGGGAAGCATTATTGAAGCAGCTTCAGCTGGAGTACATACATTGATTTTGGATGAGATAGGTGTAAATAGTTTTGGATACTTGCTCGAAGATCAGCGAGCTGAGGATGTTTCAAAAGCAAATAAGAGTGAATTATTAAGTATAATTAAAGCAAGGATAAATTAGTGGCCTACCTATTCAAAAAGATTTTTAGCTTTCTAAAAAATCAAAATTCTATTAGAACCAGACAAAAGCCCTATGACTCATCAAATATATTCAAAGGTGTAAACCTAAGCGGTGATATAACGATTGGAGCTAATAATGTATTGAAATACATTGATGGACATGGCAAGATAACAATAGGAAATAACAACACTATTAATGGACCAAACGTGGTTCTTGCAAGTCAAATTAACTGGATAAAAGTCGGAAACTTCTGTTCTATAGCAAGAGATGTTAGTATTCAGGAATATAATCATCCAATTAACAGAATTTCGACATATTATATTCAGAAGAATATTTTTAAATCTAATCATATGTCAGAGATTGAAAGTAAGGGTGATATCATTATTGGCAATGATGTATGGATAGGAAGCAAATCTCAGATACTTTCTGGTGTTGAAATAAACGATGGAGGAGTCGTAGCGGCTGGCAGTATTGTGACCAAGAGTGTTCCACCTTACGCAGTCGTGGCTGGCAGCCCAGCTAAAATAATAAAATATCGATTTTCTGATCAAATTATTGAGGAGCTATTAAAAATAAAGTGGTGGAACTGGCCTGTTGAAAAAATCAAGACTCACAGAGAGATTTTTGAGAGTGAACTAACTGAGGGGCTTTTGAAAAAAGTGATCAAAGAATCTGAATGAGGATATTCAAAAAAAAAAAGATATTGATCGTTGTGGGATCTTTTAAGATCGGTGGTGCGGAACGTATGTCTATTAATGTGGGTGAAAAACTAAGAAGTAATGGATGGGAGGTGCACTATGCTCTCCAAAGACCTCTAATTGAAATACCTAATGAAATTCCACATAATTTTATTCATTTCCTGAATAAAAGCACAAGTAAGCA
This sequence comes from Bacteroidota bacterium, assembly GCA_039026865.1. Taxonomy (GTDB): domain Bacteria; phylum Bacteroidota; class Bacteroidia; order Cytophagales; family Cyclobacteriaceae; genus Ekhidna. The sequence goes on from JBCCLN010000020.1 coordinate 15,018, forward strand.
CAAAGCCTTAGTGCATTTGAATAGTATTATCCAAGTCTTTTTTTTGAGGATGAGGTTACTGCCCGGTTGTGTAATGGCCTTTACATATTACTCAAGTTTCATTGCCTGCTTTACCTTTTCAAGAAATGTTATTGGGCGCTTTGATATCAATCCTTATATCATAAATCGTAAACTGAGACACAGGGTTGCTACTTTCGTTTCCAAATGGCCCTGGGTTCAGCGGATCATTGTACCGTCACATGGCATTGGCGGCGAATTAAGAAGAGTCAACAATCACTTTAAAAAGAAAATTCAAGTTATACCCAATTCTATTGATATTGAGAATGTCAGTAAAATGAGTTCGGATAAGGTCAATATGGAAATCAAAGTCAGGGCAAACTATATTGTGGGCATGGGGAGGCTTACCCATCAGAAAAACTATCACCTTTTGTTAAAAGCCTATTCACAAAGTTTTATTAAAGAGAAATATGACCTTGTAATTATCGGAGATGGTACATTTAAAGAAGATTTAAAACAGCTCGCCATTGATCTTGGCATTGAGAAACAAGTTCAGTTTACAGGTTTCTTAAGCAATCCCTTTCCAGTTATAAAAGCTTCACGATTTTTTGTGAATACTTCCAACTTTGAAAGCTTTTGCAATGTCATATTGGAATCACTTGCATTAGGAGTTCCTGTGATTGCAACAGATTGCCCCTACGGACCTTCGGAGATCATCGTAGACAATAAAAGTGGATTGCTGATTAATACTGAAGATGAGCCACAACTGATTAATTTACTTGACGAAATTTATCAAAATGAAAGTAAGATAGATAAATTAAAAGAAGGTACTTCCTCAAGTGTTGAGAAATTTAAATTAAGCCACATTTCCAAGATGTGGGTTAAACTGGTTCAATCATATCTATACAAATCATGAAAGTCCTGATATTCTCCACTTTCCATTTACCTCCACATTTTCTTGGTTTGAACATGGAGTTTGTCCAAAGAAGTGTGGAAAAGGGAGATGAAGTCTATTTCGTGAATTGCCTTGGTACGTTTCAAACATGCGGCTTTAATACCTATAGCTATTCTTACATGTGTGATATATGTAATTTTAGGACCAAGAATGGCCATAATTTATTACCGGATAATTTGAATAAATTAAGTCTGCAATCCCTCATTAAAGAAGGGGATATTCAGACCGCAAGAGATTTTGTTAGACGGCATGAAGAAATTGGTAAAGACCTCAAATTTGAGGATTTCGAGGTAGGGGAGGCTGTATTTTCATCATTTATATCTAAAACCAGGGAACAAGACCTAGATGGTAGGTTAGAGATACTGAGGACCCTGACTATCAACTCAATTCAGATTTATTTATCGCTTAAGAGATTTGTTTCGCAGGAGTCTTTCGATCAATTATTCCTATTTAACGGAAGGTGGGATTATTACAGAGCCGCACTAGCAGCTTCACGTTCTTGTGGATTGAAAATAGAAATATTTGAAAACTTTAGGTCAGGTGGCTTCTTTGAGACCTATGGGGATTCGTTACCCCATGATATTCTCACCAACAAAGCTCTAATAGATAAAAACTGGTATAAAAGCAGGCATAACCAAAAGGAGAAAGAAGCAATTTCACGAGAGTTCTTTACTAAGAGAAGGCAGGGACAGGCGGTGTTCTCAAAGTCTTTTACAGGAAATCAAAAGAAAGGACTTCTTCCTCCAGAATTAGATTCCAACAAAAAGACATATATATTATTTAATAGTTCAGATGACGAGTTTGCAGCGGTAGGAGAGGGGTTCAAAAACCCATTTTTTATTGATCAAAAAGATGGTATTCTTTATTTAATAGAATTTTTCAGCAACCACCCAAATCTCCAACTTGTAATCCGGATGCATCCCAATCTAGTTGGCCTTAAAAGAGGGTACCTTGATCCGATTTATGAGTCGAAAAACAAATACAATAATATAATAATTATTGAACCACAAGATCCAGTTGATACCTATGAACTCATGAGTTTTGGATATGTTATAATTAGCTTTGGAAGCACGGCTGGATTGGAAGCAGCATATTGGAATAAACCTGTAGTATTGCTTGGGAAGTGTTTTTATTATTATAGTGATGTTGCTTATGTGCCTAGATCCAGAACTGAAATTTCTGAGTTGTTATTAAGTGACTTGAAAGCTAAGGGAAAAGTAGAGGCCATGAAGTTCGCCTACTATTACCAGGAAGGAGGGAAAAAAGGACGCTTTTATTATTATAAAAACTTAAATAAAGTTTTCTATAACAACCAGCCACTACATCATCTACCTTACTGGTTCAAAATAAAATATAAATTAAAAAAGTGGTTAGTCGTATTTTTTCATGATAATTTGAAATATCTATGAAGACCGAAAAGTTCAAAGGTAATATTTGGTTTATTATGCCAAGAAGTTCTAGCGACTGGAAAGGGTCAGAGGCACTGTGGATCACAGTAGCGGGTTGGGCCAGTGCTGCCGAGGAATTAGGATTAGAATCATTGATTGCTACCACTGATAGGATGGCAGATTACCATGAGGTAAGGAATTACCCCCTTTCGTCTGTAACAAAACCAATGGGAAGCAAAAGGAGTAAATTTCTGCCGTTGGTATTAATAACAGCAATTAAGGACTTTCTTCAATTCAAACGTTCAAAAAAATCAAACAACTACAAATTCTTGGATTCAAGTGAATCAGATTTGACCAATCCAACATTAATCTGGGAGCATCATGATCTGTTTCCAGGAATTGGAACTGAATTGGCGAATAAGTATGGCATACCACTTATCAAATATGTCCATGCTCCACAAGTGTGGGAAGCTAAAAAATGGGGTGTAAAAAGGCCTGTTTGGGGTAAATTGTTAGAAAAAAGTGAAGTTCGAAATTTGAATCGTGCGGATCTAGTGGCCTGCGTGTCTGCACAGGTATACACCCAGTTAATAGAAATGGGCGTAAACAAAAAGAAACTTATGGTTTCGCCCATGGCTGTTGATCGACAAATGTTTTTAGAGAAAAAGTTACAATTGCCAAGATCGAGGTTTGGTCTGGATAATAAAATTACTATTGGATGGACGGGCAGTTTTAGAAAATTTCATGGACTGGAATTGCTCGTAGAATCTTTTGAAATTGCATATAAGGAAAATGACCAATTGTGCCTAGTACTTATCGGGGATGGGTTTGAGAAGCAGCGCATTGAAAATATAATAAAGGAAAAAGACTTATCATCGGCTGTCGTTTTCATAGGCAAGAAAAAATTTAAAGAGATTCCTGCTTACATAAAGCTTTTTGATATAGCAATTGTCAGCGCACATTCGACCAAGGGCTTTCATTATTCGCCATTAAAATTAAGGGAGTATCTAATCACTGGCCTAGCGACCCTGGCGCCAAGGGCTGGTGAAGTACCAGAGAAGTTCAAAGACAATGAGCATGTAATCTTGTATGATATTGGTGATGTTAAGGGACTGGCAAATAAAATGACGCGTTTATCAATTGATACTAACTTGAGACGTGAATTAGGTAGTAACGGTAAGCAACATGTCTTGAAAGCAGGAACTTGGAAAACTGAGCTAGAAAAAGCTCTGGCGTTTTTGGGATGAAATATTATCCTACTTTAGACGGGTTAAGGTTTTTTGCAGTTTTTCTGGTGATAATCAGTCATTGGTTGCCGGATTCTCATATGCTTAACTACTTGCCAAACGGGGCTATAGGAGTAACTATTTTTTTTGTTCTAAGTGGATATTTAATTTCAAAGATACTCTTTGTTTACAAAGACAAGATCATAAACCAAGAAGTCACATTCAGAAAGGCGATTAGCACCTTTGTTATAAGGCGGTCATTTAGAATATTCCCCATTTACTACATCCTGATTTTTTTTCTTTTTTTCTATGGTTATCGATCTATACAGGAGTATTTGATCTATTATCTATCCTACACTTCTAACATCCTTTTTTTTAACCAAAAGGAGCTGGCAGGAACAGTATCTCATTTATGGACATTAGCGGTAGAAGAGCAGTTTTATTTATTCTGGCCTATCTTAATATTGCTGACCAATGGTAGATATCTCAAAGGCATAATTTATGTGTCCATTATCTTGTCGACCTTGGCAGAACTAATTTTGACGGACAGCGATCCATTTTATAGTCTTCTCACATTTACCACTTTTCATTCATTTGGCTTGGGTGCTTTAGTGGCTTATTGCCAAATATTCGAAAAACACAATACCTTGAAATTAAAAAGGAATATGATTGGGCTGTCACTGGTTGTCATTGCTCTGCTTATTGCACAGTATTACTTCAAAGAGCAATACATTGTAACAGATCGAACGGCCATTTCTTTGTTTTCTAGTTTATTGATACTACAGCTTACTACTAATGAGACTGATCATATCATTAATCGATTCTTAAGTTTTAAGATTTTTGTGTTTGTCGGAAAGATTAGTTATGGAGTTTATCTCTTCCATACATTTATTCCCGGTTTTACCTTAAGTTTCATAAGCAGGATTTCTGATAATCTGAAGTTTGAAGATCAAGCTCCAGTCTTGTTTGTAATTCAATTCGTCCTTTTGATATTGTTATGTAGTCTTTCATGGTATCTAATTGAGATGCCCATAAACCGGCTAAAAGCGAAATTTAAGATCGTTCAATAATGAAGATTGTACAGATTATTCAAAAACCTCAATTAAGAGGAGCTGAGATATTCGCTTGTCAACTTAGTAAAGAACTCAGTCAAAGGGGTCATTCTGTATTGATCGTAAGTCTGTTTAAAGGTATTGCTGAGCTTCCATACCAGCACCAATCGCTTAACCGGTCCGTATCCAGACGTTTTTATGATATAAGGGGTTGGAAGCTATTATCGAGAATTATTACTGACTTTGAAGCGGATATTGTCCAAGCGAATGCAGGTGACACACTTAAGTATGCAGCAATATCACGATTGTTATTTAGATGGGAGGCGACATTAATATTTCGCAATGCCAATAAAATAAGTGGATTCATCCGTAATAATTTTCACAAAAGAGTGAATTCATTCTTTTTAGAGCAGGTTGATTTTGTAATATCTGTCAGCGAAAACTGCCGACAAGATTTAATTCATCAGTTTCCTACGATGGCTGATATTTCTGTAACAGGTACTATTGGTACTTATGCAAGTACTGAAACTTTGAGACAGAAACTAAATGACGTTAAGAAAATTTGGGTAAATGTGGGTAGTTTTGTTCCTGAGAAGAACCACCAATTTTTAATTGACCTGTTTGCGTCTTATTCTGTTGATCATGGTAATTCAGAGTTGTGGTTGATTGGCAACGGAAGCTTGAGAGCTGATCTCGAATTACAAGCGTCCAGGCTACAAATTGAAAACCAAGTTAAGTTTTTTGGGTACCGTAATGATGCTGTTTCATTGATAAAACAAGCAGATTTAATGGTTATTACCTCCAAAGTTGAGGGTTTACCGGGTGTTATACTAGAAGCCTTGTCATGCGGCATACCGGTAGTCACAACTGCTGTTGGTGGAATTCCAGAGGTAATTGAGCGGGATAAAACTGGGATCATTATCCCGTTGGATAATAAAGAAAAAGCACTTGAACTGATTAATAGGGTGCTTTCTGACAAGAGACTTTATTCAAACCTGGTTAGGAATGGCAAAAAAATGGTAGATCAAAAATTTCTAATGACTGACATTTCTACTCATTTTGAAAAAATATACCTTCGTATTTTAGATGCCAAAAATAAAAATACTGCACATAATTAAATCCTTGGGTCGTGGCGGAGCGGAAATGTTGTTGCCAGAAACCATCCGACTGCATAACAGTAACCAATTCGAATTCCATTGTATCTACTTCTTACCCTGGAAGGACCAACTAGTTAAGACAATCCAGAAGACCGGAACCAAGGTTACATGCTTTAAAGCTTCTAATAATATGACAATTTTATTGCAGTACAGGAGGCTTGTAAACTATATAAGGAAAGAAAAAATACAAATCGTACATTGCCATTTGCCTTGGGCAGCATTCGTTGGACGTTTACTACATAAATTTAATGGTATCCATTTAATCTATTCAGAGCACAATAAGCAAGAGCGATATCATCCTATAACAGCAGCTATTAATAAATATAGTTTTAACTGGCAGAATAGCGTAATTGCTGTATCAGAAGATGTGAAACTGTCTATTTTGAAAAATATCGAACCTATCGTACAGGTTAAGACTGTGCTGAATGGCGTTAATACTGAACGTTTTAATAGACAAAAATATTCGGCCGAAGAGATTCGACAAAAACTAAACATTAAAACTAATGATCCTGTCATTGGCAATGTGGCGGTTTTCAGAACTCAGAAAAGGCTCGACTTATGGATAGAACAGGCTGCTATCATTAAGGCGAAATTTGCTAATGCACACTTTATTTTGGTTGGTGACGGCCCGACACAACCTCTTGTGCATACCAAGATTAATGACTTGGGCCTGACAGATTGTGTTCACCTTCCCGGAAGGTTAGAAGAAGTTCGCCCTTGGCTGGCTGCTATGGACATATTTTTGATATCCTCGAAATTTGAAGGTTTACCTATTGCATTGTTAGAGGCGTTAAGTATGGAAGTGGCAGTGGTGACCACCAACGCAGGGGGTATTAAGGAAGTCATCAAGCATAAAGAAAACGGTTGGATTGTAGATATTGACTCACCAAATGATCTTTCATTAGGTGTAATTTCATTATTATCGGATGCCAAACAGAAGAACCAATTGGCAGGATCCGGAAGAAGGACGATTGAAGAGGATTTTAGCATAAACAAAATGGTCAATTCCCTGGAGAAAGAGTACTTAAAAGCTGCTCGGGAATAGCAATAAGAAGTGTTCTATGATAATTCGCCAAGCGACCGAGGAAGACATTAATTCAATCGTAAATCTTTTAAGACTTAGTCTCGGTGATTCACTAATGCCTAAGTCGAACGGCTATTGGAAGTGGAAGCACATATATAACCCATTTGGAGTATCTCCGGTGTTAGTAGCTATTGAAGATAACATGATTGTTGGAGTTAGAGCTTTTATGCGCTGGGAATGGAAAAAAAATGATGAAATAATAAAGGCTGTGCGCGCAGTAGATACTGCTACTCACCCGAATTACCAGGGTAAAGGTATCTTTAGATCGTTGACTATGGAAATGATAGATTTATGCGAGAAGGAGGGGGTAGATATGATCTATAATACCCCTAATCAGCATAGCCTACCGGGCTACTTAAAAATGGGGTGGCAAGAAGCAGGTTCTTTATCCGTAGGGATAAGTATTAACAAACCATTTAATATAATAGGATCATTACTTTTTGAGAAAGGAAGGAATCAATTCCTGGATAATAGGACACATACTTTTAATGTTCCTGAAAACATATCGTTTTTTGAGTTGAATAATTGGAGAACAAATTATTCATATGACTATTTAATTTGGCGATATAAAAAAATCCCAAATATCAATTATTACTCTTTAAGAATAGACAAAACAATTGCTATATTTCGACTGATTAAAAATAAATATGGTGTTGAACTAAGGGTATGTGATGTTGTGGGTGATTTAACCGGATTAAGGCATACGTTGTGGTCATTAAAAAATTCAGTAGGATACGATTTCATTTCAATCGAAGAACAATATGTAAATATGTTACCCGGGTGGTTAAAAAGGTCGATACATTTTGGGCCAAATGTTACGATTAAAGACTTGAATCGTAGTACTCATGATTTTTATCAATATGCCAACTGGTCGCCATCTATAGGAGACTTGGAAGTTTTTTAACAAGCAATCTTGATATCTGTTCTGTTTGTATTAGTAGTTAGTTATTTGATAAGCCTTTGGGTTATCAATAGTCTTTTTCAAAAAGTAGGCAAAAAAAAAATAGGTCATAAGATTTTTTTACGGAGATTATTTTTTTATCACTTACTGCTTTCGCTGGTTTATTATCTCTATGCTCTATTTAATCCGTCAGACTCTCAGTATTATTTTCGGAAAGTAGTCGAACTTTATCGTGGACCTAATTGGTCGAATTTTTATGGTACGAGTACTACATTCATTGAATGGATTGCTTTTCCCTTCATACACTATCTTGGGTTTAGTTATGAGGCTATGATGGCTTTGTTTTCACTTTTTGGATTCCTTGGTTTTATCTTTTTCTTCTCTTTTTTTAAGGAAAGGATTCGATTTCAATTTAACATTTTTGGTTTTGACCTTCTCGTCCTATTTTTTCTTCTACCAAATTTGCATTTTTGGTCTGGCTCATTTGGAAAGGGCTCGGTAATTTTTTTAGGAATTTCCCTGGTATTTTACTCACTTAACAATATTACAAAACGGTGGTGGCTTTTACTTTTAGGTGCAATTTTGACTTATCATATAAGACCGCATATAATGTTTGTTATACTTGCTTCTGCGGTGGTAGGGTTTGCATTTAGCACAAGAGGTATAGGTTGGATGACTCGTGTGATAATGATAGCAATTTCGATAGGAGCGTTCTTCCTTATTTACCAAGATGTACTGACAATCGTTGGCATAGATCAGGGGGAAGAACTATCTCAAGGTTTAAACTTGACTCATAGGGCAACAGAACTATCTAAAGCCACTTCCGGGATCGATATCACAAGCTACACGCTGCCGGAACAGGTATTCACTTTTTTATTTCGGCCATTGTTTTTTGACGCCCCCGGGATTTTAGGAGTGATTGTATCATTTGAAAACGTATTTCTCATGCTAATCACTTTAACATTCATATTAAGGGGAGGAATAATGTATATTTTACAAAGTGATTTTCTAGTTAAAACATCATTCTTCAGTTTTTTAGCTGTTTCTGTAGCGTTAGCTCAGATATCGGGCAACCTTGGCATTGCTATACGTCAAAAAAGCCAAGTCATGTTACTTTTTTTATTTGTAATAATCTCAATGTTTGATGACCGCAAAAAGAGACTTTTTAAGAGAAGGTGGTTGTCTTGGAGAAAAAGGAAATTAATGATGCAGATATGAATTTTAAGGGCAATTCATGCTTCATTATTTCTCTTGATTTCGAGCTCCATTGGGGTGGCTTTGAGAAATGGAATTTGGGGGCAAGGAAAAACTACTATTTGGCTACTCGAGAGATCATACCTCCAATTCTTAAAGCATTTGAGCGCAGTGGTGTGCATGCCACCTGGGCCACTGTTGGTTTATTGCTATTTGAGAGAAAAGAAGATCTCATCAATAATTTTCCCCGATTGAAGCCCACCTACGATAATATTCAACTTAGTGCATTTAACTACATCCTAAAAGATAAAATAGGAAGTGATGAAAATAGTGATCAATTCCATTACGGCAAATCCCTGGTAAAAAAAATATTGGGTGCAGCAGGACAAGAGTTGGGGAGCCACTCATTTGCACATTATTACTGCAACGAACCAGGTCAAACAGTTGAACAGTTCAAAGCGGATGCTCTAGCTTGGAATAAGGCATCCACTGCTAACGGCTATCACTTAAAGGCTGATAGCTTGGTCTTTCCTCGCAATCAATTTAATAATTCTTATCTCAAGGTCTGCAAAGATGTGGGAATAAAGGTGGTCAGAACAAATCCCATTGATTGGTGGTGGAATATTCAAAGCACGGCAAATGAGTCTATTTGGAAGAGGTTTAATCGTGGTTTAGATGCCTATTTCGACATTGGGGGAAAAACGTCCTTTAGTTTGGTAGATATTGAGAAACGAGAAGGAGTGTGGTTGCTTCCGGCTAGTAGATTATTGAGGCCTTACAACCCCAAAGAGTTATTTCTTAATTCCAAAAAGATAGGTAGAATCAAGAAAGAAATGACAATAGCAGCAGTATCGAATGAATGTTATCATCTTTGGTGGCATCCACATAATTTTGGAAATTATTCGCGTCAGAATCTGGACGGGCTCTCCAAGATACTAAACCACTACACTTTCTTGAATAAGAAATATGGCATGGAAAGCAAAAACATGAAGGAATTAGCATGTATTCTTGACAATGCCTAAATTATTAAGAATCACAACTGTACCTATTTCTCTTAACCTCTTGTTAAAAGGCCAGCTAAAATTCTTTAAGGAAAATGGTTTTAAAGTATACGCTGCAAGCGCGGATGGCCAGGAAGTAAAGGATATAAAAGAACGTGAGAAGATAACGCATTTTATACTTCCGTATACCCGAATTATTAGCCCCTTTGCGGATTTGAGGGCTTTACTATTAACTTTCAAGCTCATAAAGAAGCTAAATCCTGATATCGTACATACGCATACACCAAAGGCAGGCTTGTTAGGTATGATAGCAGCCAAATTAGCGAATGTTCCACACCGATTGCATACTGTTGCAGGCATGCCTTTGATGGAGGCAAATGGCATCAATCGAAGAATCCTGCAGTTTACTGAAAAATTCACGTATCGGATGGCAACTGCAGTTTATCCGAATTCATACAAGCTCAAAAGTTGGATTGAGAGCCATCTGAAACCAAAAACTACTAAAATCAAAGTGATTGGTACCGGTAGTTCAAATGGCATAGACACTTCATTTTATAAAAGGAGTGCGCCAGTTTTAGAACAAGCTCAAAACATCAGAAAGGAGCTAGGGATTTCTGATTCCAGTATAGTATTGGTCTTTGTAGGACGTTTGGTAAGGGATAAAGGAATCAATGAACTGGTACGTGTGTTCGATAGATTTAGTACAGAAATCCATCTGATACTGGTGGGAGAATTTGAAGATCAGCGGGAGCCTCTGGAAGCGATCACAAAACAAAAGATTACTGATACTGAAAACATATATCATGTCGGATTTCAACCAGATATCAGGTCTTATTTATGTGCAGGTGATATTTTTGTTTTCCCTTCCTACAGAGAAGGTTTCCCAAATGTTGTTCTCCAGGCCTGTGCGATGGAACTTCCATGTGTAGTTACAGATATCAACGGTTGTAATGAAATAATCAAGAATGAGTTCAATGGATTATTTGTCACGCCCAAGGAGACTGTATCTTTAGAAGAACAATTATTGAGACTCATCCAAGACAGGCAACTCAGAAGGGAACTAAGTAAACAGGCAAGACAGGTGGCACAGAAATATGACCAACGGGAATATTGGAACGCCCTATTAGCAGAATATCGTAGTATTTTGGATGTATAAAAGTATAGTAAAACCCTTTTTTGACCGACTTATTGCTCTGGTAGCTCTTTTGATTGCAATACCATTAATACTACTATTGATGATCCTTTTATTCATTTTTCAGCAAGGGCAAATTTTTTTCACACAGCCAAGGCCTGGAAAAGGTGAAAAGATATTTACACTAGTTAAGTTCAAAACCATGAAAGATGCATTCGATGAGAAAGGGGAGCCACTTCAGGATGTCTTAAGACTTACAACGGTTGGAAAATGGATACGGAAAACATCACTTGATGAACTTCCACAATTGTTTAATATTTTAAAAGGTGATATGTCTTTTATAGGCCCAAGACCATGGCTTGTAGAATATCTGCCATTATATAATGATTATCAAAGAAAACGTCATAGAGTAAAACCAGGTATTACTGGTTGGGCCCAGGTAAATGGTAGAAACGCCATATCCTGGGAAAAGCGCTTTGAATTGGATGTATATTATGTTGAAAACCAATCCTTTTCACTAGATTTAAGAATACTGCTCTTAACCATATTGAAAGTCTTTAAAGCAGAAGGTATTTCTGCTGAAGGGAGCGTGACCATGGAAAAATTTAAAGGAAACAATTAAACCGAAGTAATGTCATTGCATTTTATAGGGGCCAGTGGCCATGCTAAAGTGATTCTAGATATTGCAGAACAAGCCGGTATAGAAGTAAACGGATTATATGATAAAGATGAAAATGTTACTGATCTTAGGGGATATACGGTAAGGTCTGAGATGCACATTTCAGCTTCAGACGAATTGATTATTTCTATTGGTGATAATCACATAAGAAAGACCTTATCACATAAATTTGATAAGAACAGATATGGCTTGCTGATTCATCCTATGGCAACGGTTAATTCGAGGGTATCATTAGGCGGCGGTACTGTGGTAATGGCCGGAACAGTGATCAACAGTGATACTGTAATAGGCAATCATTGTATTGTAAACACTGCCGCGTCAGTAGATCACGATTGCAATATAGCTGATTACGTTCATATTGCACCTAATTCTACTCTTTGTGGTGGAGTAGATGTGGGAGAAGGTACTTTAATTGGTGCCGGAGCTGTTATTTTACCGAATATTAAAATTGGTAGTTGGGTGAAAATAGGCGCAGGATCAGTTGTGATCAGCGACGTGGAAACCGGCCAGACCGTTGTGGGAAATCCTGCCAAATTACTCTAATTTTTAAGTGAAAGATATTGTTATATATGGCGCTGGCGGATTAGGCAAGGAGATGGTATGTCTTATTGAACAGATCAATCAGGATAAACGACAATGGAATCTGTTAGGGTTTGTAGACGATAGTTCTTTGAAAAAATCTTGGTTTGGATTACCTGTACTAGGAGGTGGTGATTTTTTTAAGGTTAATAACTCGGTTAATGTCGTGGTGGCGATTGGGCATCCTGCCATAAAAAGGCAAATCGCAGAAAGGATATCACAGTGCAAGTTCCCGACCCTGATTCACCCCAGTTCCCGGTTAATGAGTAAGAATATTGAATTGGCAAGCGGTACAGTATTAACTGCCGGAACGGTATTAACATGTGACATTAAGCTCGGATGCTTTGTTATGGTAAATCTGAATACAACTATTGGTCACGATACTGAAATTGGTGATTACTCTAGTATAATGTGTGGAGTAAACATCGCCGGAGGAGTGCGCA
>JBCCLN010000021.1:0-27183 GCA_039026865.1 Bacteroidota bacterium
GCCAATCGAACGAAAGAAGTAGGCATTAGAAAAGTGCTTGGAGCCTCTGTTATCAGCATTATCGGGAACTTCTCTAAAGAAATACTTGTCCTGGTTGTTTTAGCTTTTCTCATTGCAGCTCCCCTTTCTTTTTTCCTTCTCAACACCTGGTTAGACAATTATCAATTCAGAATATCAATTGGGATTGAAATCTTTATTATCGCGTTTTTTGCTACGCTGTTAATAGCTGGAATTACCGTAAGCTACAGAACCATATCCACGGCGTTGATAAATCCGGCAAGAACCTTGAAGGATGAGTAACTGAAGCCCATAACTTTGAATATATTTGGTGTTTTCGTTTGTACGAAAGCGCCTTTTTAGTATGAGTAGAGAACAGTTTAGCAATAGATGGGGAATCGTCTTGGCAGCATTGGGAATGGCCATCGGCGCGGGTAATCTTTGGCGTTTTCCCAGACTTGCTGGGCAGTACGGAGGTTCATTTATACTGCTATGGATTTTATTCCTATTCATTTGGTCCATACCTCTTCTTCTTTCTGAATTTGCCATTGGGAAGAAATACAAAAGTGGTGTGATAGGATCTTTCGCGCAATTTGCCGGAAAGAAATATACCTGGATGGGTTTCTTCATTACCGTTTGTACCCTGGGGATCGCTTTTTACTATTCAGTAGTAACCGCTTGGGCTTACCGATACTTTTCATTTTCACTGAAAAATGCATTTCAACCTCATACGCTTCGGGAGACCCTCCGAAGTAATCCTGGATACCTAACTGAATTCTGGTCAGGTATTTCTAACGGAGATTGGACCACCATCATGATATATGTAGTAGTAATTTTAGTTGCTGCTTTTATCCTTATAAGAGGAGTCAAAAACGGCCTTGAGAAAGCAAACAAACTACTTATTCCAAGTCTGTTTGTTTTATTAGTGATCGTCGTTTTTGTGTCGCTAAATATGGATGGAGGTATCCGAGGATTAGAGTATATGTTTGCTATCAACCCAGTATATTTCAGCAATCCTACTATTTGGATCGAAGCTTTATCACAGTCTGCCTGGAGCACAGGGGCAGGTTGGGGACTCATGATGACACTTTCTTCGTTTTCCAGGGATGATGAAGATGTGACCTTAAATACTTTTATTGGTGCTTTTGGAAACAACACTGCTTCTTTATTAGCTGGTATGGCCATCTTGCCTGCAGTTTTTGCATTGGCTCCTTCTAAGGAAGAAGCAGTTACCTATCTCCAGCAAGGCAATCAAGCGCTCACTTTCACCATCATTCCAATGTTGTTCGCCAATGTTCCTGGGGGAGATTATTTATCAACTCTTTTTTTCCTCGCATTGACTGTAGCCGCATTTAGTTCATTATTACCCATGATGGAGTTGTTTCTTCAAAATGTCGCAGACCTAAAAATCCCAAAGAGGCAAACGCTCATCATAGTGATTGTTTGCTTCGTATTGCTAGGATTTCCCTCTGCATGGTCTTTGGATTTTTTCTCTAATCAAGATTGGATATGGGGTGTAGGTCTAATAGTCACTGGTCTTTTCATTTTGATTGGAATAGCAATGAATAAGCCTGGTACGTTTAAAAAGCAAACCATCGATGTAGATTCCGATTTGATTATGCCTACTTCCTATTTCAAGTTTGCTGTTTTTGCTAATGTAATTTTTGGGTTTTTCCTAATTTATTGGTGGCTGTCACAAGATTACAGTAAACAGTGGTTCAATGAAGATGGAGCATGGGATGTTTTTGGTACATACAGCAACGCCTCCACAATTACACAGTGGGGAATTGTCATTGTAATGGGTCTTATTTTGAATAAATACCTGTACAAAAAATTTGTCAAATCATGAGTCTGGGAGCAATAGCAAGCATGACTATTATTCTTACTGTTGTGGTGGGAGGATTTATCTTTTTTTTAGTTAAAGCAATCAGAAAAGAACGCAATGGATAAAATTGATCCGCTAAACCAAGTAGCTGAGTTTCACAAGACTTTTCAACATCCTATTCTCACAGAACCACAAATTCCATCGGAAGATCGCTGCAGATTAAGAGTTTCACTCATTGCTGAAGAGTTAGAAGAACTCAAGGAGGCCATTGCAAACAAAGATCTCACGGAGGTTGCAGATGCCTTATGTGATATCCAATACGTCCTTTCTGGTGCGGTACTCGAATTTGGTTTAGGGGAAAAATTTAAAGCACTTTTCGAAGAAGTACAACACTCAAACATGAGCAAAGCCTGTGAATCGGAAGAGGAAGCTAAGCAAACAGTCACTTATTACAAAATAGAGAAAAGCACTGATGCCTACTACGAAAAACGTGATGGAAAATGGCTTGTTTATCGGGTTGGGGATAACAAAACCCTAAAATCAGTTAATTACTCTCGGGCTGATTTAAGAAGCATCTTAGACAGCAAGTAAAATCAATCTTGCAAAGAAGGGAATGAGGCTAAATATTCTTCATATTTATTCTCGTTTCGTTGAAATATTTTCGCTGACAAAATACAATTTCTATTAATCACTCAATCTTATTTTAAGTAAGAAACATCTTAACCCGAAAATTTCGGGTGTTATTCATTGAGATGAGGTAACACGTTGAATAAGAGACAATTGATTTCGAATGGGATGCCAAAATCTTTCCCCAAATTTGAGGAATCAAAAATCATTCAGTATGAATATTAAACTACTGTAAATCAATTACTTGAATCAAACCGCCACTAGTTGTGGTGAATAATGCGGGTTAACAGTTTAAAGTTGAATATTGAGTCTAAACGTTATTTTGGACTGACGAAAATTAGTTAATTTTAATTATCAAAAAAATGTAAACATCAACCTTTATAAATAACCTTAAAAACTAAATCAACAACCTAAAATGTTACAGATAAATAAGATTCTGGTTTCGAAAAATTTTTCAAGATCTGCAGAAATGGCGCTTTTGCATGTTTCAAATATGACGAATGATTTTAAGAACAAAAAAGTGACTTTTCATCATATCAATAGAGATTGTTTTCCATTCTATCAAAATAGATTGCTTTTATCTGTCTCAATGGAAAAGAAACAGATGAAACGGTAAGATAAAAATCAGGAGTATTTGTTGATCATCGAGCTGAAATGCTCAGGTTTATCATATTTGAAATGGGTTTCAACGCATGTTAACCCGAATTTCAAGACATAGCATCGTTAAAGCGGCTGTGTAACATAGAATAGCTAACTAAAAGCGATTTTATAAATTTTTGATTTTCAAATAGTGACATTTTTAGTTAGATGGAAAAATTCGGGTGTTACCTCATCTCGATGAATAACACCCGAATTTTTCGGGTAAGGTTTGTTTATATTCAGCAAAAACAGAAAAAAAATTAATAAAAAATAGCACCAGTAATGGCGCTATTTTTTTAAGGAGTAATGGAGGATTAAATATGATCATCCAATATTTGGTGTGCATCGATCAATGGACCTCCGTGAAGGATCTCATCGTTGGCTTTGTTTACGAACTTATCGAAGTTGATATGAAAGGAGTGAGCTAACTGGATGGCTTTGCTGACATATGCACCTTTCTGTAACCAGGTATTCATTGGATCCAACATTTCTGTAGGAACGCCAGGACAGTATTTGGGCATATGAAGTCCGAATATAGGATGTTCTTCATACTCAACATTATCCAACCGTCCTTCTAATATGTCTGTAATCATTGCTCGGGTATACTTAAGTTTAATTCTGCTTCCTACTCCATAAGGGCCACCAGACCATCCGGTATTGATTAACCAGACATTAACCCCTGCTTCTTTCATTTTTTCGCTAAGCATTTCTGCATACACTGTTGGGTGAAGTGGCATAAAAGGCTCACCGAAGCATGCAGAAAAAGAAGGAACGGGTTCATTAATTCCTGCCTCCGTACCTGCAACCTTCGCGGTATAACCTGAGATAAAGTGATAGGCTGCTTGTCCTGGAGTAAGTTTAGATACCGGAGGCAGCACTCCGAAAGCGTCACAGGTTAAAAAGAAAATATTCTTTGGATTGTCCGCATAGGAAGGAACCTGAATATTGTCAATGTGCTCTATGGGGTAACTCACACGGGTATTTTGAGTAATAGAGCTATCTTCAAAGTCTACTTCATTGGTTCCTTCTTTAAACATGA
This sequence comes from Bacteroidota bacterium, assembly GCA_039026865.1. Classification (GTDB taxonomy): domain Bacteria; phylum Bacteroidota; class Bacteroidia; order Cytophagales; family Cyclobacteriaceae; genus Ekhidna. The sequence goes on from JBCCLN010000021.1 coordinate 4,128, forward strand.
TGTTTTCAAGGAGCGCTCCGGGTTTTATAGCCCGATAGATATCTGGTTCTTTTTCCTCCGAAAGATCTATCACCTTTGCGTAGCAACCTCCTTCGAAATTGAAAATGATATTGTCTGAGGTCCAACCGTGCTCATCATCACCAATAAGTTTTCTATCCGGATCTGCCGATAACGTAGTTTTTCCAGTTCCGGAAAGACCAAAGAATATGGCAGTTTCACCATCTTTTCCAACGTTAGCAGAACAGTGCATCGGTAATACCTTATGCTCTACCGGAAGAATAAAATTTAGCGCAGAAAAAATTCCCTTTTTCATTTCTCCGGTATAGGCAGAGCCAGCTACTAAGGCTATTTTCTTTGTGAAGTTGATGATAGAAAAGTTTCCTTGTCTTAAGCCAAAAGCTGCAGGGTTTGGAGCTTCATAGCCAGGAGCGCAAAGGATCAACCAATCTTTATTGATATTCTCCTTCTGATCCGGTCTTAGGAACATACTATTTACAAATAGATTAGACCAGGGATATTCTGTGATGGTTCGGATATTCATTCTGTATTCAGGATAGGCACATACGTACCCGTCTCTTGCATAGATTTCCTTTCCGGACAGATAATTTACCACTTCTTTATGCAGTTTATCAAAATTTTCAGGTGAGATGGGCTTGTTTATCCTACCCCACCATACTTTTTCATTGGTGTAATCGTCCTGCACGATAAACCGGTCTTTTGGAGATCTACCGGTAAATTTTCCAGTATTTATGGCAAGTGTTCCATTTTCAGTTTCCTTTCCCATTCCTTTAGCAAGAGTAATTTTCTGAAGCTCTGCAGATGAGAGGTTCCAATGCACCACCGCATTTTTGATGCCGTAGGTCTCTACTGATTTATCCTCTAATGTGTCTAACATAATGCTCGATTTAGATGTGAAATAATTGCGTTATTCTTTTGAATATCCAAAGCTCCAATGAGTGTGCCGCAAGAGATAGGACATTTATCAGTATTATTACTTAATTATATCATAATTTTTTTTAATTAATTAAGTGAAACTTGCACAGAAATATGATAGAATGGTGAGCCTAAAGATTCCAGGTAATCAATATTAGCCACCAAATGAATCGGTCCGCCAATGCGGTATATCACGAACTACATTTATGGTCTTGAAAATAAATGATAAATGCATGAAAATCCTATCTGCAATTGATGCTGTTTCCAAAATAAAATCTGGTCAGAATTTATTCATACATAGTGCAGCGATGACTCCGACCGTGCTGCTGAACGCACTTAGTGAATACCGGCGTGAAAAGGAGTTGAAACTCATACATATCCATACAGAAGGTGAGGTCAACTACGTGGAGGATGAAAGTAAATTTGAAACACACAGTTGTTTTGTAGGAGCCAACATTCGAAAGGCAATTAACTCAGATGATCGTTTAAATTATATTCCCATATTTCTAAGTGAAATACATGAGATTATTAGAGAAGGTGCTCTCAAAGTTGATGTTGCTCTTCTGCGAGTATCACCTCCTGACTCAAGAGGTTATTGTTCGCTCGGGACTTCCATAGATGTTTCATTAGTAGCAGCCAAAGTAGCAAAGATGGTAATCGTGGAGTTGAATGATCATGTGCCGCGAACGCACGGTGATGGTTTTATCCATGTGAGTAGAATAGATTATGCAGTAAAAACCACAGAACCTATTCACGAGAGAGGGGTTACTGTCATTTCTGAGGAGGAAAAAGAGATAGGCAAGTGTGTTGCTGAACTTATTGAGAACGGATCTACTCTACAAGTGGGAATAGGAGGGGTACCGGATGCGGTATTGGCTCAATTGGGAAATCATAAGGAGTTGGGTATTCATACTGAAATGTTTTCGGACGGTCTGCTACCATTAATTGAAAGTGGTGTCATAACAGGCGAACATAAAAAAGTACTTCCCGGAAAGATTACTACCTGTTTTGCGGTTGGTACCAGGAAATTATACGATTATGTCAATGATAATCCGGCAATGGCATTTAAAGAGTCCTCTTTTACAAATGATACAGCTATAATTCGTAAAAACCCAAAGGTGGTAGCTATTAATAGCGCAATCGAGCTAGATCTTACCGGTCAGGTGTGTGCCGATAGTATTGGTACCTATCAATATTCTGGTGTAGGAGGGCAAATGGACTTCATTAGAGGTGCCTCTCTGTCAGATGGTGGCAAACCAATTATCGCTCTGACTTCGCAAACGAAAAAAGGCGAAAGTAAGATTATGCCTACCTTAAAACCTGGTGCTAGTGTAACAACCACAAGGGCACATGTACACTGGGTTGTGACAGAGTATGGTGCAGTTAATTTATTTGGCAAAGACCTTGTCACTCGTGCTAAGCTCCTGACCTCCATTGCGCATCCAAAGCATCGTGAAATGCTTACAGAAGCATACAAAGAGCGATACCATACTTCTTGTAATACAAGCTATACTCCTGTGTAAGATAGCCTCAAGAACTGACTATCAAAAGTGAGTTTACATTATCTCAATGAATAAAACCCGAATTTTTCAAGCTAATCAACTTTAGTCATATATACCGTATGGTTCTGTTCATTTTTATCATTGACTAATATGCCATCCATTAGTCTCCATTCATCTGAATCAACGCTGAAATTGTCATCGTTATCAATATCTTTTATTTCCAAGTATCCTTTTTGGTTAATAAACCAGCTTCCATATTCTGTTTCTTCTTCATCGTAAGCATATACCATTATTTTCACCTTATTATTCTTTCTGAAGTCAAAATAAATTTCTACGTCTTCCATGATGCCACTCACAAATCCTGAGATGGTATTGATTAACACTTCTTCTAACATCGTGTCAGCTTCTTCCACCTCTTCCTTCATTTCCTCTTCTATATCAATAATCAGTTTCCAGGTACCTATAATATCTTTTTGCTTTGCTTTTTGAGCATTCGCGAAAAATCCAATGCAGATTGCTCCTAAAATAATAAACGTTTTTTTCATAATTAATCTATTGTGCATTACAAGGTACTTGTTTTACTAATATTCCTAAGAAAGGTTACATATGTATTTTTATAATAACAGTATTATATAATTTTATCCATTTAATTTCAGAGGAAAAGTATGTTTGATAATTTAAGCGCAAAGCTGGATGTAGCTTTCAAGACACTGAAAGGCCAGGGTCAAATCACCGAGATCAATATTGCATCTACGGTGAAAGAAATTCGCCGTGCGTTAGTTGACGCGGATGTTAATTATAAAGTTGCGAAAGAGGTTACAGACAAGATCAAAAAAGAGGCCTTAGGTCGTGATGTACTCATTTCGGTTTCTCCAGGGCAACTATTGATTAAGATCGTTGCGGAAGAACTTACTAAGCTTATGGGCGCAACTAATGTTCCCATTAGCTTGGAGGGTAGTCCCAATACTATTTTAATTTCTGGTCTTCAAGGTTCTGGTAAAACGACATTTTCCGGCAAGCTGGCAAATCAAATAAAAAAGCACGGAAGGACTGTTTTACTAGCAGCATGTGATATCTATCGTCCTGCTGCAATAGACCAATTGAAGGTACTAGGAGAGCAGATTGGAGTGGAAGTATATTCAGAGCCAGAGAATACAAATGCGGTTCAAATTGCCAAGAATGCAACAACATACGCAAAAGAAAAGGGTAAGAAAACACTGATTGTTGATACTGCAGGGCGTTTGTCTGTAGATGAGCAGATGATGGATGAGATAGCTGAGCTCAAGAGCGCATTAAAACCAGCGGAGACCTTGTTTGTAGTAGATTCGATGACTGGGCAGGATGCGGTAAATACAGCAGTAACGTTTAATGAACGTTTGAATTTTGATGGTGTCGTGTTAACAAAGCTAGATGGTGATACTAGAGGAGGAGCTGCCCTTTCCATTCGAAAGGAAGTGAATAAACCAATAAAATATATCTCTGCTGGAGAAAAAATGGATTCGATTGATCTGTTTCACCCGGATCGGATGGCTAATCGAATTTTAGGAATGGGGGATGTTGTGAGTTTAGTAGAAAGAGCACAACAGGCTTATGATGAAGAGGAAGCGAGACGGATCAACAAAAAGATTCGTAAAAATCAGTTTGGGTTAGATGATTTTCTTTCTCAGATGGAACAGATGAAAAAGATGGGGAGCATGAAAGATCTCATTGGAATGATTCCCGGAGTTGGAAAGGCAATGAAAGACATAGACGATGATTCTTTAAAACCTATTGAAGCCATCATACAATCGATGACACCTGCTGAACGAACCAACCCGGAAGTACTCAACGGAACTAGAAAGCAACGTATTGCAAAAGGAAGTGGTACAAGTGTTCAAGAGGTAAATCAGCTTTTGAAACAGTTTGATCAGATGCGGAAGATGGTGAAAATGATGAACAAATCAGGTGGAAAACGTGCAATAGCAAACTTGTTGGGGCGATGAGATAAAACTTATGACCTAAGTTCATAACATTTAATTATCTCCATAAAATATTCTTTAATGAGGTTAATTTTCAATACACTATTACTGTTAATAGTAACTAAGCTATCAATAGCTCAAGCGAATGTAGAGATTGGACCACCTTCTAAATGGATTAATGAAATAGACCCACCAAATGAAAGTGATGTTTCAAAGTATGATGTAAAATCGGGATCTTATTTTAAACTTATTGATTATCAGGTTGATATTGATGATGCCGAGTTTTATAGCCATTACGTTTATAATGTATTAACAAGTGGCGGAATTTCTAATGTTTCTCAACTGCAGATAAGTTATGATAGCTCATATCAGGAAGTTATATTTCATAGGTATAGGGTTCATCGCAAGGGCCAGATTTTGGATAGAACTTCCGAAATAGCTTTTGAATACATCAAGAATGAACAACAATTGCAATCAAACATTTATATGGGCCAGGTCACTGCTTTGTCTGTCCTTCCGGATATAAGACGAGATGATTGGGTAGAGGTAAGTTATACCATAAGAGGTTCAAATCCTGTTTTTGAAGATAATCGCTATTATTTGATTCCAATTGAAGATATAAATCCAATTGACCAGATTTCTATAAGAATACGTTATGACAAAAAAGACACCATCAACTATACGCTTTCTTCCAAAGAAATAACCACATTAAAAGAAGAGATTGATAACAAACAAATTCTGTCAGTAAATCTTAAAAACCTTGAAGCAGTAAAGATTGAAGAAACAACACCACCCTGGATTATCCCATTTCGCTATTTGGAGATCTCCAATACAGAATCATGGAATGAGGTCAATAAATGGGCTCTTGATCTATTTAAGTCAAAAGAGGACAATCAAATTACAGAAGTCTTTGACGAAATTTTTTATCCTGATTTTGATAAAGAAGATAAAATAAATGCAATCATTGATTTTGTTCAGGATGAAATAAGATACATGGGTATTGAAACCGGAATAGGAAGTATTGTTCCATTTTCGCCTAATCAGGTAATAAATCAACGCTTTGGAGATTGTAAAGATAAGAGCTTATTAATGTGCTCAATGATGAACAAAATAGGCATAGAGGCATATCCTGCTCTCGTGAATAATTCTCTTCTTGGCCATTATTCTAAAAGGCTTAAAAGCGGATATCTATTCAATCATGTCATAGTTAGATTTACCTATGAAGGAAAGCATTATTGGGTTGACCCTACTTTTTCCTATCAAGGAGGTGACTACTCACAATTAAAAACCTTCGATTATGAAAAGGCATTGGTAGTAAAAGAGGGGACAACAGGGCTTTCCCAGATGGAACTTTCAGATACAATTTCTCAAACTAAATTGCTAGAAAACTTCGATCTTACGAGTTACAATGTTCCTGGCAAATTAGATATTCAGACTTCAATGAAGGGATCAAAAGCGGATGAGACTCGAGCAATTTTAGAATACTATTCTTTAAAAGAACTGGCAGACTATTATAAATCTTACTATAACCGGATTTATCCTACTCTTATAGAAGAAGCAAGACTTAAGGTGAAAGACGATGTTGAGAATAACATTTTAGAGACAATAGAAAGATATCAAATCCCACAAGCCTGGAAAGACGATCAGGAGGGCTTCACAGGAAAATGGGTATTTAACTACCAACCAGTGAGTCTTTATTCCTATTTATTCAATCTTAGTTGTGAAAAAAAGAGATTTCCAGTGTATTATCATTATCCGGCGAAATTTTATCAAGAAACGTTTATCGAATTCCCACAAGGTATTAAAGTCGATTCTAATGAAAAATCATACGATAATAATGCATTTTCTTTCAAAAAAACCATTCGATCTGTCACTCCTAATAAAGTGCAACTGACCTATAGTTATGTTTCGAAAACTAAGGAGATTTCTCCTAAAGACTTTAGCGATGTATGTCTTCAAATTGATGAAATAACAGAGAGCCTCCCAATGGTATTTTATTTTTCCAAGATCACAAATCTGGAAAACTTACCTATAGAATACATAAAAATTAAATTAAAGGATATCGCACTAACTGAAACAAATGCTTTTTTCCGTATTGATTCGGTTGCGTGTATAAAATTTGAACCTAATGAGATTATAGGATTTAACATTAGTAATAATGATAAAATTTCAGCGTATATATTAGAAAACGGTATTGAGGAGGATTTTGAAAATTATCTTAATAGATATCAAACAAAATCAGAGACAGCTACACCCTTGGTTTTAACCATAAATAACCTTCAAATAACTCAAAAGACAAAACAAAGTAAATACCTCGCTATACTTGAGTATGATTATTCTGTGACGTTTAAAAAGAATAATACTATTTATGGTTTTAGGTGGAAAGATTCAATCGAAAATGAGGGTACGGATAAGATAATATTACATGAAAATAATATAAGACAATCATTGTCAGAATTTATTGAAAAGCTTCATCCGGAGAAGTTTATAAAAGTCAACAAATAACATCATGTAATATTTCTAAGAAGCTTCACGCGTGTAATGACTGCTTCTCCAAAAATACATATTCCACCATTAAAGACCACCAAAGAGCAAAATCCGTAATATATCCAAACGTTGCTTTCCGGTTTTTCATGTTTCAGAAAGGCAGAATCTATTACCATACATAATCCAATCCCTATTAGTAAGATGCCAAGTCCACCTAATAAAAACCATTTTTTATGAGTGGAAATCACCATTTCGCACCATTTCGGTTTTATTTACTGAAAATTTAAAATCTTCTTTCAAATACTGCATTGAAGCATAAGAGAATAAGAACCCTGATGCTATAGCTTCTATAAATATAACCATGCCTGCAGTAAGCGGATTTAGAAAATCTTGTTGCGGATTATCCGCCACAATGGCAGCAAGAAATACCGGATCAAAATAGACATATAATCCCACAAATACCGCAAAAGAGGAAGCAACAACTAGTCCAGTAAAAAAACCCGATGCTATTCCTGTTAGATAATTAAATTCTAAATCGAATTCATGGTCGCGAAAGCGTTTAATTGATAAGAAAACCCCTAAAAACATGATTAGTGCATTAAGCGATCTCAATTCTGTAATCTCGGCTAATCCTAATAGCCTCATTAAGAGAAAGAAAGCGATTAATGCTCCCGTTGTAATGAGTCCTAATTTAATTACGTGTTTTTCTTCTTTTCCCATGGATAAGCAACTGAGGATCGAAGAAATCGTTTGGTCCTGTTTTTTAAAAAACCGGATCTAAGTTCTATTACAGTAATAATTAGGTATTGAGCCAACGCCAAAACTTACCTAATAATGTTTTAGTTTGAGGTAGCTGTTTTCCTGCTATTTGTCCCATCTGAGGGCTTCCTTTTCTCGATTTAAGTTTTGACTTTTGTGTATTTGCCTGATTCAATTTTTGCCTGTAATGCGCTTCTTTGATTGCTTTTAATCGTGTTGCTTCTTGCTCTTTTCTTCTTTGCTCTTTTCTTGCTTCATATGCTTCTTGTTTCTTCTTGGATTCCAGTCTTCGCTTTTCTTTATACTCTTCTCGCTTCTTGACTCGTTCAGCTCGTTCCTCAGGAGATAGTTTGAGAGGGGGCGGTTTTTGTTCTTGTTCTTTTCCCTTTTTCCTTGGGTCTTCAGGAATATCAATTTTGTCCAGTACTTTTAATCCGTTAAGTTTCTTTTTTGGCGCTTTTATCAGCTTTATCTTTTTTATATCGGTTGGTTGCTCTTCAGATTCAAGCATTTTTATTAGCTGATCTGATTGAATAATTTCTTCATCTTTTGGAACTTCTGTCTTATTACATTCCGAACGTTTTTCCATATCTATCTCAGTTGGCGCAGCGGTTAAACGTTTTAAATCTATTTTATCCTCTATAATTGCTTCACCTTTAATTTCAGTGTTTTCATTGGGTATGTCAGGTAATTCAGGTTGCTCTTCAATTGATCTTGATTCTATCTTTTCCGGTTCTATTTGTTCATTTTTGAAAGGATTCTCATTGATAGAGGCCATAAAAATAGCTTTTTTACTTGCTGTTTTTTCCTTTAGGTCTGTTTTATTGCTTTGTTGAGATACTTCCACAACTCTCTTATTTGCAATGGTTTCTGTAACAAGCCCAAAGTGGTCCATTAATTGTGCTATGGTTGATTCATCTAACCTGGCATTAGGATATATTGATTTGAGTGGTTTATCCAAGGCTTGTAAAAAGCTTATGATTTCCTGCACGGAAAGATCATGTTTTCGAGCAAGCTGACTTATTCGCATATAGGGTAGATTACTTTACTCCAAAAATAACTGGTTGAATCGACCTGCGTAGACCGAACGGTGAGTTTTTCCTAAGGATTCTATAATTCATTTGATTGGTTACTCCCGATAAATCTAGAGGTTATGAAAATTAGTTATCCCATTCTATTGAGACGGTATCCATTCTTGCTTGTAATATTACGGTCTTTCCGGTAATGCTTTCAAACAAAGGTTTCAATATTCTTTGAGCATTTTCATTGGTTTGTGTCAAGATGCCGGTTTGCAATGCAGCAGTTTTTATTTTCTGTTCTGCCACTTGGTAGAGTTCCTCTATGAACTGCGTACGTTCATCAGGACTTAGATAGTTGATTTGTAGATCGTAGATTCTAGACTTTTCAAGGTCTATTTTAAAGTAGCATATCTCTGGTTTAGGCAACTTCAGGTATAAGGTATCTTTAATTTCCTGGATATCGGACAGCGTGATCTTAGTGAGATCTATGCACCCGACGGCGTTACCCTGGCTAATAAGTACAGCTTTAGAGTCCGGGGCTACTTTGAATTTGAATAACCTGAAATCAATAGTATCAGCTACTTTCTTGATCTCTGTCACTTCCTGGAAGTTATATTCGGCTAGTTCTAGCTTCCCAATTTGTTCTATTCTGGTAAGGATAGTATTTTGGTAGGTTTCCTTTTTCCCCTGAATATTGTCAAAACCAAAACCATCTAAAAAACCTGTCCAAATGAGTGCTACTAAGGCAAGCAAAACCCACGGCAATACGCGTAGGATAAGCTTTAGAGGGAACATTTTTCTTAAAGCTGATACGTCACTGCTTTTACTGCTTCAATAGTGCGATCAACGTTTGGAAGAACTTCATCTATTAATGTAGGCGCATAAGGCAGAGACACATCTTTATTCGTGATTCTATGAATGGGAGCATCTAGATAGTCAAAAGCATTTCGCTGTACGTGATGACTGATTTCTGATGAAATAGAAGCTAATGGCCACGCTTCTTCCACAATAACCAATCTGTTAGTTTTTTTCACTGATTCAATAATGGTTTGATAATCTATAGGACGAACCGTACGTAAGTCAATAACTTCTGCCTCTGTTCCTTCCTTTGCTAATTTTTCCGCAGCGCTGAAGGCCACTTTCATCATTTTTCCGAATGAAATAATGGTCACATCAGAACCATTTTTTACAGTATTGGCTTGACCTATATCTAGTAAATATTCTTCTTCCGGAACTTCTCCTTTGTCGGCATACATAAGTTCTGATTCCATAAAAATAACCGGATTATCATCACGAATAGATGTTTTTAGCAATCCTTTTGCGTCATAAGGATTGGAAGGAATCACCACTTTTAATCCAGCGGTATTCGCATACCAATTTTCAAAATTTTGAGAATGCTGCTGGCTGAGCTGTCCCGCGTTGCCTGTGGGTCCTCTAAATACAATTGGAACCTGGTACTGACCAGCTGACATAGAGAGCATTTTTGCTGCACTGTTGATTACTTGATCAATGGCCACCAATGAGAAATTGAATGTCATGAATTCGATAATAGGCCTCAAACCATTCATTGCTGATCCTATACCAACACCTGCAAAACCAAGTTCTGTGATTGGGGTATCAATTACTCTTTTTGGTCCAAACTCATCCAACATACCTTGGCTCACTTTGTATGCGCCGTTATATTCTGCTACTTCTTCTCCCATCAAATAGACGTTTTCATCGCGTCTCATTTCTTCACTCATTGCCTCTCCAAGTGCCTGTCTGAATTGAATTTCTCTCATTCTGTTGGTGTTTTATCTTGGTCGCTAAAATAATGATGAATAAGTTGATTTCCTTTTATAGATAAACAAAAAAGCCCCACCAGAAGATGAGGCCATGATGTTTTTCTTTTTGGATTTACTTTATAGCATTGTTCACTGCATCCGCAAAGTTTGTAAATTCTAAGTCATTCAATGCTCTATCTTTATAAGAGGGTTCAGACCTTACCGCTTTTTCCAGTTGTGATCCAACCTCAGAGGCATTATTTTGTCTGGCAGCAGAGACTGCAAGCAGATAGGATGCATCGGCTCTATCTAATTCTTCCAAAGCCGCATCTGCTTGAGTATAATCACCACTTAATAAATAAGCTAGTCCTTTATCTAATAGCATGTCGTCAGATTCTTCAGCAGATGCAAACGAAGCCTTCGCATCATCGTATTTTGCCATTCTCACTTCCAGTGACCCTTTCATTGCAGCTACTTTACTGTTTACATCATTACTTCCGCTTACGTCACTTAATGTCGCATAAGCTTCTTCATAGTTTCCTTGAAGTAGCTGGACCGCACCCATGTTTGCCATTACCTGTGGATCTTCTTTTTTCTTCATGGCAATCTCCAACTGAGTAGCTGCGCCATCGAGCTTAGACATGTCTCCTTGCTTGGCTAGTTCTATGTGTACTGCGGCCAGATTATTGTGCGCTTGCCACATGCCAGAAGCGTCGGATGCTGCTTTATAAATCGCTGCTTTCTCTTCTAAGGAGGGAGTTAGTGTAGCACTAAACATCATTTCCTCTATGGTCAAAGTATCTGGTTCTATCTCACCGCTTACAATCGCTTTAGCCAATACAGCGATTTCTGCGTTTGATTTTTTAGGTTTAACCGTCAAAACTTCTGTTTTGGCAGTTCTAAGACCAGGATATACATCATTGAATACCTTTCTATATGTAGAAAGCTGTTTCATTTCTTTTTCTTTATCTACAAATGTTCCTGTGCCATTGATAATATCATTGTATGTTTTTTTGGCATCTGCATCTATTTCATCGTAGGAAACCAACGCTGATTTAAATGCTGACCAGTCCTGAATAACCGGCTTTAATATAAAATCAATAGAATCAGCCATTCCTTGATAGTCGTAGCGACTCATTCTATTTCTGTAAAAAGATTCGATTGTTTTAGCTCGATCTTCAGAAAGATTACTATTTACAGTTTCAGTACCCTCCGGGGAGTGAGTACCAGTAATTGTCACGGTTCTTGTAACATTTTTCTCAGCAATGAAAGCACTCAATTCATCTCTTTTCACCAGGTTTGTTTCTCCTTCATAAGTAAGAGAGGTTCTAAGATTTGATCTTCCCTGATCAAAATAGAAATCTACGTTATTAGGAATCAATTCTTCTTTGTCATTATATCCATGATCTGCATATGATGCCAAAGCAACATCTTTTACCCAACTAGAAGTCATGATTAGCCCTTCAGCGACTGACAGTCTTTCGGTAGATTTTGACTTACCGCTTCTTATATCCGTGGCAACCCCTTGAACGTAAAGCGTTCCCGGATTCATTCCTTCTTCGTAAGTGAACGTAAAGTTTTCTGATTTTCTGGATACCGAAGTAGAGCTATTTGGGAAATCATCTGCTGTAAATTCAACAGCTCCTACATTGACTTCCTGATCACCATATACGTAAATAGTGTTAAGTGTGAAGCTTGTATTAGTAGGAAGAATTTTAGGAGGTAATTCCGCACTCATTTCGAATGGAACTTCTCCACCGTGAACTTCTAAAGGATTAGGGTTCACTTGCAAATCATTCTCCTGAGCCAATTTGATCATTTTATCAAGTTTACATCCAGAAAGCAAAATAGCTCCTGCTGCAACTGCCATGGCTAGGTTAAATTTTTTCATCTGATTCTGTTTTTATTTGTTCAAACAATAAATAGTAGGTTTCTAAGAATTTGACCCAAAATTAATCGAAATATTCAATTCTCAAATCTATCGCTTTAACATTGTCTCTAAGCTATTGTATATCTTTGATTATATGTTATTAGCCTTACAAGACCATATAGAAAAACAAGCTTTTGGAGTATGTACGCGGATGGGTGAAAAGTTCCGTATACCAACTTCAAGTATACGATTGCTCTTTATCTATGCTTCCTTTTTGACGTTTGGATCTCCGTTATTGATTTATTTAGGTCTGGCGTTTATGATGAACTTTAGAAAACATCTTCGAAGGAGAAATACGCTTTGGTATTATTGAAGATCGGAAAATTTTTGTTTTCTCCTTAAGTAATATTTGAAAAGTATCATACCTTTATAAGGAGGACTGGAAACATAACTTCTTTTGCGGATGATCAGGGAAAGCATCTCCATCACCATAAAATGAGCTTTCCAGACAGCTGTTCCGTGTTTTACCTTCCCCTCGACGATAAACTTAAGTGCGGCGATCCAATCGAGGAAAAATCGTATAGGGAGCTTAACAACTAGTTCTGCCATTGGAAGGTTTTTTAATAAGATGAATAATCCGTTCCTGAAGTTGAGATAAGTCTTGAACGGACTAAGTTTAGACAATGTACCTCCTCCTACATGGTAAACTTCGGAGGTAGGAATCACTTTTATTTTGTAACCTAAACTTTGGATTCGCCAGCAAAGGTCTATTTCCTCCATATGTGCAAAGAAGTCAGGATCTAGACCACCGCTCTTTTTAAATAAATCTGACCTGATCATTAAACATGCTCCGGTAGCCCAAAAAATATCAATTGAATTATCATATTGTCCGGTATCTTTTTCGATCTTATCGAATATTCTACCTCTACAAAAAGGATACCCTAGTGAATCGATAAACCCTCCACTTGCTCCCGCATATTCAAACTTATCTCGATGTTTGTAGTCTTTGATTTTTGGCTGACAAGCAGCATAATCAGAGTTATTATCTAAGAATTTGGTCAAGGGCAAAAGCCACTTGGGTGTAACTTCTATATCCGAATTTAGAAGGACAATGTATGCTGCCTCAACCTCTTTCAGCGCTTTATTATAACCTTCAGCAAATCCATAATTCCTTTCCAGAAGAATTGTTCTCACCGTTGGAAAGTCCTTTTTTAATAGATCAATTGAATTGTCCGTTGATTTATTATCTGCTACGATAATTTCAGCGGTACTGGAGTTTTTCAGCACTTTAGGTAAAAACTCTTTTAAGTAGTCTTCCCCATTGTAGTTAAGAATAACTACTGCAGTTTTTGTCATTCACGAAAACCCGGAAAGATCCAGACCTGGAATATTAGGTAACACGCCCTCCGTAGCTTTTTTTATATGTTCTTTCGCTTTTATGTCCGCCTCCAGGACTGCTTTATTGATAGCTGCAATGATTAAGTCTTTCATCATTGCTTTGTCCTCTTTATTCACCAACGAATCATCTATATCTAAACTGATTATTTCTTTGTCTCCATTAGCTATCGCCTTCACAATACCGCCACCTGATTCTCCTACTGCTTTAATATCTTTCAGCTGTTTTTGGGCCTCTTTCATTTTGCCTTGCATTTCTTTCACTTTACCCATCATTTTCATCATATCGAACATAATACCTTAATTTATAATTATGACAAAAGTACCTCTTTGCCTTAGTTTTTCACCTTCAGAAGTCTCAAAGAGAATTTCATATAAATAATTTCCCGCCGGAGCTATGGAGCCAGCTACTCGCCCATCCCAACCTTCATTCAGGTTAGTAGATTGATAAACGGTTTGTCCCCATTGAGAATAGATTTTTACCGAAGCATTTTCTGAGGGCGCTCCAAAGAACTCTAACTTATCGTTGAGTCCATCTCTATTTGGGGTAAAAGCGTTAGGAACATAAACTACCAACTCATATTTTAAATTCAGGGTATTGGACATAAGTTGTAAACCAGAACCATAGTTTGATTGCACTGACAATTGTTGCCTAGGGACTCCATTGCTAGCGTCTAGGCTTATTTGAAATGAATTTGAGTTCACCTCTCCCCAAGCAAACGCTCCATCATTCCCAACTTGATAGTTTGCTTCTATAAATGCTCCTAAAGAGTTCTGGGCAGAAATAAAAAACACCTCATAGTCGTTGTCTTGCGTCTCTTCTGCCTCAATTAATGGAGGGTGGGTCTCTGCTGAGAACAAAACACTACCACAACTGTCTCTATAGTCTATTTGATAAAAATACTTGCGAGCAGATGAGCCTATAGGATCACTAAATGATCCGTCTTGATTTCCCCTGGCTTCAAAGTTTCCTCCCTCGAATCTCCGCTTGATTTCAAAAAATCCGCTTGATACCTGATCTAAATTGACATAAATAGAAGCTCCTTCATAAGTGGAATAGAGTGTTTCAAAAGGGGAGAGGGATAAGCTTGATGGAGTGCTACAGAATGGGTTGCTTTCAATTACTGTATTATTGCACGGATCTGATACCAGTACCTGAATGCAATAATCCGCTAGCTCAAATGAGATGTTTCCAAAGACAGGATGAGTAGTAGTTAAAAAACCATCATAGATAGTTGTGAAGTTGGTTTGGGACAGTATAATTGAATAATCTACCTCTGCTTGAACACTATCAAGGGAGAGATATAATGAGTAAATATCCGAACAGGTTTCCTTCACAGCTGCTGATAGAATAGTAGGAGGCCGTATTTGGGCAATAGGGGTTGTTTCTTGAATGATTGTTTGACAAATCTCATCTGCGTTATTTAATAAACCTTTTAAGGCATAGGTTTGAATTCCTTCATCATTAAATTGATAGGATATGACCTGCTCAGGCTGTAATGTAATTGAATCTGCTCCTCCAAAATAAAGGCGTACCGAGTCATAATAGGTGTCTAGGGATTGTACTAAAATTTCAAAGTTGTCGCATTTAGTAATCAAAATCTCCGGTGGTAAGGATGCGATCACCTCAATTGAGAGCGTATCGTCCAAGATTCCGTCAATGGTTTGGACAATCCTGTAGTTGCCAATGGTGTCGTATGTAAATCTGGTGCTACTGGTTACTCCGGACCCTTCAAAATAGGAATACTGACGAGGAACATTGCCAAGCGTATCTAATTCAGTAATTTTTACCGTCATAGGAGCACATCCTCTTGCAAACTCAATGGAAAACCGGCCATTGTTACTCAGTGATTGTTGTGCTGAGATAAGAAGAGGAAATAAGAAAATAAGTGCTATTTGAATCCACTTATGCATTTACCAGCTTGAATACTTGCTGTAAATCTAACCTTTAAATGAAGCAATTATTTCATTAAGAGTCATATGGCTCTGTTCACCGGTCTGCATATTTTTAAGCATATAGGCTCCGGTGGTCATTTCATTGTCTCCTATAATCAGCGAAAACGGAGTTCCTACCTTATCTGCATAATCAAATTGTTTTCTGATTTTTACTGACTCTGGAAACAGATCAGCTTTTATACCCTTATTTCTTAGTTGAGTAACGATTTTTTGGCCGTGATTCAAATTATCTTGGCTGAAATGCAATACCAAAAGATCTAACCTTTGAGAAATTTTGGCAGGGAAAAGGTGAAGTTCTTCCATTACATCAAAGATCCTGTCCAATCCGAACGATACACCAATACCCGATACCCCTGGTAGTCCAAACATTCCAGTAAGGTCATCATATCGTCCGCCACCGCAGATACTTCCTATTTTAACATTGGTCGGTTTTACTTCAAAGATCATTCCTGTATAATAGGAGAGTCCTCTTGCTAAAGAAATATCCAACTCAACTTTGATGTTTGCGTCTAATTCTTGGAGTGAGTCGATATATTGAATCAACTGCTTTAGGCCCTCATTAGTAGGTGAAATTGTTTTTAACTCATGGATGATCTCATCTTTTTCTTTTAAACTTAAGATGTCAATCGCTTCTTCAAGTTTTTTTTTATTTGCCTTAATATTCAATAAATGATCCTTGACTTTATCTTTCCCTATTTTGTCTAGTTTGTCTATTTCTGAACAAAACGCAATGGTCTTTTCTTTCAGACCAACATATTCAGCAAGAAGAAAGAGTATTTCTCTATGATTAACTTTAATGATGTAATGATCCAACCCTAGATCCTTAAAAACGTCTCTAAAAAGTAAGGTTAACTCTATCTCACTCCATAGTCCTTTACTTCCGATAATATCTGCATCACATTGGTAAAATTCACGATACCTTCCCTTTTGAGGACGGTCGGCTCTCCACACCTGTTGTATTTGAAAACGTTTGAAAGGAAAAGTAATATCGTTTTGATTCATTACCACAAATCTGGCAAAAGGAACTGTGAGGTCATATCTAAGCCCTTTTTCGGAAATTTTCGATGTTAAGTTTTTACTGCCAGATTCATAATCTCTGATGCTGGTCTTGCGTAGAAAATCTCCCGAATTGAGCACCTTGAACAAAAGTTGATCTCCCTCATCACCGTACTTTCCAGTGAGCACTGATAGGTTTTCGATTGCAGGGGTTTGGATTTGTGAAAATCCATATTTGATGAAGTTCGCCTTGATCTTCTCAATGATGTAATTACGTTTTGCAGACACTTTTGGCCCAAAATCTCTCATTCCTCTGGGCAGTGAAGGTTTGGTTTTCGACATTAAAAATCCCTTTTTGGACAAAGCTACATAATCGCCTATTTTTGCTGCTTGTTTAAGGACATGAGACCAACTAGTATACAAGATTAACAAGATGGCAGTAACCAGATTAGAGCGAAAAGGAAGGAAAAATAAAAATGTTGCAAAAAATAGAGTTGCAACTATGAAACGATTAAATAGTGTTCCCTCCATCAAAAACGTAGATATAGAAGAAATTAAGAAGGAATTTGCTAACAAAATGCAAAATTCTGTTATGAAGGAAGAAGAAAAGAAGATAGAAAATTCCAAAGACGAAATAACCGCAACAACCGCTTCTGAACCGGATGAAAATAAAAATACGCCTACAGACGAGAAAACTTCTGATTTATCTGTTATAAGTGATGAAAAATCTGAAACAGAAGAAACTTAGTTAAACTTCTAAAGCTGCAGATACTTAGGTGTCTTCACTTTAATAGAATCCTTTGAAAAACTCGCCTTTTGGCTCGTCTCTTCGTCACTCAAACATCTCAAAAGCCTCATTTACGACCGGTAAACTATGTTTTTGAGATTCCAAAAGTTTCGATTTGAACCAAAAATCCAGTTTTGCAAAAGATTTTAATATTCTAGCAGCCTCAAGAACTTTAATTTTAACATTCAAAAACATTTTTTGAAAATCCCTTTAACCCTTTTATTAAAAAAGAATAATAGCTATTTCTTAGATATTAGAATTTAACACACGGATTAGCCTATTTTGCAACCATCTTTTCATGATGTATTTAAGATTAGTGGTGAAGGAATGATTATTCGAGTGATGGTGCTTGGTAGGGTGAAAGGGTTTGTTAATTTTTGGTTATCAAATATTTACCCTAAAAGCGATAATAAGGTTTCTTCCTGGCGCACTAATTCCCGAACTAGTAGGTCTGTAGTGTTTATCAAATATGTTTTCGATTCCTAAATTCACGTTTAGTTTTTCATTGAATCTGTAAGAGCTTTTTATATTTAATGTATACCAACCAGGACTTCCTTTAGTGGTATATAAATGGGGTTTATCATCGATTTCTGTTGAAGGTATCTCGTCTCTGTTACGATTACCATTATATTCAATATAAAATTCTGATCTTAGTTTTCGTCTCTGATAAGTCAGAGTGGCTTTTCCAAAAACCGGAGTTGTATGTCGTAAGGGTTGATTGTTGGTAATATCTTTTCCTCCTGTGTAGCTGATTGTTTTGGTGAGGGCCCAATAGTTGGAAAATTCAGCAATGATATTCATACTTCCTCCATAAATAACCCCTTCTCCTATATTGACTTTTGCTCTAATCGTAAGTGTATCATCATCAATTATTTGAGTATTACTTTCATTGAGAATAAACGAATCATCGATGATCGCATCGAAGAGATGACTATAAAAAGCTACTAATTTCAGATAAACTTGATCATTTTTGTATTCATAAGCGATCTCATTGCTCACAGTGTATTCTGGTTCAAGATCTGGGTTCGGCACAGTAAGACGATTTCCAACCTCAAAAACTTTCCCTACATCATCTACATTGGGAGCTCTAAAACCTGTAGAAAAATTATAGCTGAGCTTGTTCGTCTCATTGAGTTTGATCACCGACCCCAGCGAGCCATTGAAAGCTGAATTGTTTAACTCAATGTCAGCTAAATTATTGGTAATGGCGCGTACATTCATGGTTTTTGCACTTAGTTTCACGTTGTTAAAGCGCAATCCGCCATTGAGGATCACTTTTTTCGAAAGCGCATTAATATAACTTCCGTAAAGGGCAAAAGAAGTATACTCGCTTCCGCCGCTAGGGTATCTACTATCCGCTTCAGTAATTTCGCCGGAGGAGATATTCCTTCGAAAGGCATCAGAACTTACCTCATTGTGATAGAAATCCATTCCATAATAGCAATTTGACTTTTTAAACTCTTTGTCAAAATCAAGCGATGCAACGTACATATCTACGTTTTCTGTCCTGATTCTTAATCGATCGTCAGCGAAAGGTCTGTCATTTCTGATTTCTTCAAAATTCTGATATGCTACTATCAGACGTGCTTGGTCAAAAATCGGGGAACTTTGATAGTAATTAAGTCTTAAGTTGTGCATTTGCCATTTTTGGGGCCCATAATACCATTCGGCATGTGCAAGTGAATCCGTATTTGTTCTAAGTGTTTCAGTAAGGTTATCATATCTGGGAATATCAGAAGTGGTGCTGTAGTAGTATCCGTATCCAATATCAGCGTTTTGGCCAAGGCGAAATTTGATTTTCGAAATGGTATTGAACAAGTCATATCCTGAAAACTTTTGAAGATTTACATCTTCATTCCTCACAAGTTGATCTTGCCCATCGATATGTTGAACATAAAAATTTCTTTTAAACTCTCCTACATAACCTCCAGATCGATTGCCTCCGGCTCTCAAATCGTCAAATGCAGTAAAAGAAGTGGAGTGGAAAAATGTGAATTTGTTTCTGGCATATGAAAAGTCTAAATGCCCGGTTCTTTCCCCAGCAGCAGAACTATACCTCACTAAGCTGGTTGCAGTAAAATCGGGAATATCATCTGAAGACCACTTAGGTGAAATGGTATGAAAATCCATCACTCCTCCCAATGCATCGCTCCCGTAGATGACAGAACCTGGGCCAAAAATGACTTCTGAACTTTCCAGAGCATTTGGGTCTATGTTAATAACATTCTGCAGATTACCACTTCGGAATATGGCATTATTCATTCTTACACCGTCTACCACTAACAAGACTGCATTAGCAGCAAATCCTCTTATTTTTGGAGAGCCCCCACCCAGCTGGCTTTTTTGAACAAATACCTGTCCCGTGTTAGCCAAAAGGTCTGCTGAGGTTTGTGGGTTTTGAAACTCAATTGATTTTTTGTCTACTGAGAGGATCTGTTGAGAAATATTTTCTTCAGATTGTTCCCATTTGTTCGCCGATACAACTACCTCGTTGTAAGAAATGATTTTTTCCCTCATGGTTACCAGGAGATCCCCTTTTATATACTCACAGGCTCTCCGATGATAAGAAGGATGTTGAAGGTAAATAGCGCCTTCAGGGAAACCGGAAAGGATAGCCATTCCTCGCTGGTCAGTGTAAGAAATATGTTCTTGGTCTTCATGAAATACTAATACATTATGAATAGGCTTAGAAGTGAATTCTTCCGTTACGATTATTTGCTGAGAAAATGCTGAAAAAAAAATGTTTATTGATAGTATTACGGCAAAGAATAGAAGTCTCATTTAGGGTTACTCCTTAATTTTCCAATTGCATAAATAGCAAAAATCACACCGACCATGCCTTTATTAGCCACAAAATATGATAAACGTCCGAGCTTCTTTTTCAATGGCCATCTCGAAACGATCATACCTTCTTTGTTTTATAAGGTGGATAGGATAAGCTATCATCGTGAACGACTTGAACTTTCTGATGGTGACTTTCTTGATTTAGATTGGATGAAAAATGGGAAAAATCGTTTAATTATCTTAAGTCATGGATTGGAGGGCGATTCACACCGTCACTATATCATCCGGATGGCAAAATGCTTATTTGCAGCGGAGTGGGATATTTTGGCATGGAACAATAGAGGTTGTAGTGGAGAGATGAACCGCCTTCCAAGATTTTATCATCATGGGGCTACGGAAGATATTGGCGCTGTAATAGACCGAGCGTTGAAAGAGGCTTACGAGCAAATCGTGCTCATTGGTTTCTCCATGGGTGGTGGAATGCAACAAAAGTACTTAGGTGAAAAAAGACCTGACCCGCGTATAAAAGGCGCCATCTCTTTCTCAGTGCCTTGTAATGTTTTGGACAGTGCCAATCAACTAAGTAAGAGAGGAAACCGATTCTATGAACGCAGGTTTATAAGGAAATTAAAGAAAAAGATTTTGCTCAAATCCAAGTTAATGAGACTTCCGATAGATCTGGAAGAAATAAGAAATGTGAAAACATTTAGGCAATTAGATAAAGCTTTTACCTTGAAAATCCATACTGAATACAAAGACGCAGATCACTTTTACGGCAAAATCGCAAGTGATCAGTATTTAGTTGACATAACTATTCCGCTTTTGATCGTCAATGCGCTAAACGATCCTATGCTTGGCGAGCGGTGTTACCCTTATGATCTAGCAAGAGAAAAGGAAAACATTTTTCTAGAAACGCCAAAAATAGGAGGGCACGTGGGTTTTATTATGCCAAATGGTAAGGGGAGTTATATGGAGTATGTAGCAGAGCGATTTATTGAGGAAGTGATCATTCCTTTTTCTCAAAATCAAGCGCAATTCCATTGATACAATACCTTAAGCCTGTAGGAGCAGGTCCATCAGGAAAAACATGTCCTAAATGTCCGTCACATCTGGCGCAAAGGACTTCAGTCCTTACCATACTGTAGGATTGATCATGAGCTTCCGATACATTGATTTTGTCAATGGGTTCATAAAAAGAAGGCCACCCTGTTCCGGATTTAAACTTTGTTGATGATTCAAAAAGAGGTAGTTCGCAAGTGGCGCAGACGTAAGTGCCTTCTTCTTTATTTTTTAGTAACTCACTCGTGAATGCACGCTCGGTTCCTTTTTCTCTAAGTATATAATACTCGTAATCAGTAAGTTCTTTTTTTCCATTCAGTTTCGGGTTTTTTGATCTTTTTCATCTTCCGGAAAAGAATTTTTAGCTTTTAAAGGGGTTTTCCGTGCGCACGCAATACAGTAAAACAAATAAAAGAATCCTTTGAAAAACTCGCCTTTTGGCCTAACGCTTCGTTACTCAAAATTTCAAAAGCCTCATTTACGATCAGTAAACTACGTTTTTGAAATTCTGAAAGCCTTGATTTGAGCCAAAAATCCAGTTTTGCAAAGGATTCTAAAAATGAATCTTTCAAATAAAAATACCTTAATGCTGCAAGGTTAGGTTTTCTCATTTATCAGATTAATCGTAAAGTCGACTTCTATTGTAGGATCTTCAAATACTGCTTCCAAGGCCCAACTTCATCTTTGTATTGTTTGCCCATGACTCTCGTTATCTGGAAAATGTGATTAAGGTCGTGAACTGTCCAGGTGGCGATAAGATTTTCTAATGTAATGGTTCCAAAAGCTGGATGTGTTCCGGTTAACTTTAGATCTTCCTCAGTAATTTTGAAGTTTTCGAGTGTTTTAATGTTCTTACTTCTCAGATTTTCAAATTTTTTCAGCAATTGATCTAAGTTCTTTCCTTTACTTTTTTCAAATTGAGCAAATCGATCAAAGGGTTGGAACGGTTTGTTTTTCCTCTGAAGAATGATTTTTGTGCGTGGCATCCAATCCGTTTCTTCTCCTTGAATTAAATGACCAAGTACATCGAATGGACTCCAGGTATGATCACCTTCATTGTTCCGAGCCCATTCTTTGGGTAAATCTTTTAGTAAGGTTTTCAAGACTTCAGGTGTCCTTTTAAGAATATCAATTGACTGTTCAAGGTTGAATTTCATGTTTAATCGCTGATATATTAACGTAACTTTGCCCCGCTTTATACAAAAATTATAATTAACGAATTAATCGATCTTCCTTGTACTATAAAATAGTGGTTCAGGGTTTGCATATTTTCGTCTTTTTACTCTTCTTACGTTAGCCTGCATTATTCACCACAACTCGTGGCAGGTTGATTCAAGTAATTGATTGACCGTAGTTGAATAGCATTCTTTGCAAAACTGGATTTTTGGTTCAAATCAAGGCTTACAGAATTTCAAAAACGTAGTTTACTGATCGTAAATGAGGCTTTTGAAATTTTGAGTAACGAAGCGTTAGGCCAAAAGGCGGGTTTTTCAAAGGACGCTAATATTTACACTAAATGATTTTGATTCCTCAAATTTGAGAAAGGATGTTGTCATCTCATTCGAAATCAATTATTTTATATTTAACGTATTAACTCATCCCAATGAATAGTTATCACTAATCAGCTGCTAAAAGTACTGATTATCAATTAGTTATGAAACGTAATTACTAAAAATAATATTATTATAGATAACTACTTAAAATAATATTTTGAATGAAAGTAATTTACCAAAATTTTATTTAGGAATAATATACAATAGTTCTCATTTTCAATACATTTCATGGTAA
>JBCCLN010000022.1:0-26252 GCA_039026865.1 Bacteroidota bacterium
AAAACCACTATCTAATGACTCAAGAACTGCTTGCTCAGAAAGATTTTTTATTGAAGCTAAAGAAAGATGAAGTTGACAAAGAAGATATTGTCTTTACAAAGGTGATTGACCCGTCATCTTTACCAAGTTAGATTAATATTAACTCCCGCTCTTCCAGTTTTGTAAACTGGAAGTCTTATCATAGGATGTATCATCCGAATCTTCTGGTTTTGGATGATAGCATTTGAATATCGAATGAAGGACAAAGGTGAATGATATTTTGTAACTCCAAAGTGATGACACGGGCGGGATGATCTTCCTCTCCATGAACAAAGGCGACACGGTAACGCTGACTGTGAACCCCAACTATGAGACCGCTCCAAGCGGAAACGGATTTTTAGGCACAGCTTATGATGCCTTGTTCAACTCGTTTGATGCAGTGTATGGTTCAGGTGTTGAGAGTGGTGTAAGTAGTAGCTCTACGGTTTTTGACGAAGCACTGAACGGGATAGATATGTCGGGCAAGGGCGACAGCAACACCGCACCCAAAGCGTTCTTGAACTACATTTTCTTTGATCAGGGGATGAACTATGTGCGTGCGGGCTTCTTGCAGATCACTACCGCAGCGCAAGGAATCGGAGTGCATCAGACCATCAGTCTGAACGACATCATTGCAGACCGTGAAGGCTACATTTTGGCTTACCTGAGTAACGAAAATACAGAGGAAGTGAATGTCCACTTTGATGACTTCACTGTATATCATGGCAAAACCAATGTATTGTTTGCATCAGATTATTACCCTTATGGTGCTTCAATATCGGAGTATCACGGAACAGCATCCCACATCTATCTCAAATATTTGGAATTAGATTTTATTAAAAATTGACTAATTTACTAAAAAATGGACAATATATTATTTTATGAAAATCATTTTCTTTAGTTTATTATTTCAATAATAATCAAATTCATTTTTAAAAATAATATTTTATACAGGCAGCTGAATAGTAACGAATAACACTCGAATTTCGGGTTAATTTAGAAAGTACCGATTGGGCATGTTTGATGTCTGCTAGGGCAATCTATTTCATCTTCATGATTTTTCATTTGTAGTTGTCAAATGAAACGAAATAATTGCTGGCTGCTTATGCCCCTTATGTTAGGTAGTATTTCCACTTTTGCTCAATCCATTAGCTTAAAAGGTCAGGTAACAGATACGACCTCCCAGCCTTTGGCCTTTGCGCTGGTAATATCTGAGGCTACCGGCTCCTACGTAACTACAGATAGCGTAGGTCTTTTTCAGCTTAACTTCAAGTCTGACCAACGTATACCACTGGAGGGTATGGTACTCTCCGTATCTTGCTTAGGTTATGCGACACAACAAATAACCATACGACATGAGCATTTTGAGTCTTTTCAAAGCATAAAGCTATGGCCAAAACCATCTATTCTGGAAGAAGTAGTCGTGACAGCGAAGCAAAAGGTTTCTCTACTCCTACAGCCCCAGGCAGAGGCCGTTTCGATGGTATCGACCGAACACCTGAGTGTAAATGCAGCAAACATAAACGACGCGCTTCAGTACTCATCTGGTATTAAAGTTCGATTAGGTGGAGGCGAAGGAGGCAACAATCAATACATGATCAATGGATTATCAGGAAACACCATTCGTATTTACTGGGACGATATCCCCTTTGAGTACTCGGGATACGGCAAAATGCCAGTTAATATTCCTTTGGGGTTCGCTTCCTCGGTCAATGTGTACAAAGGTGTGTTGCCTGTAAGATTTGGAGCGGACGCCCTAGGAGGAGTTATCGAGATGAAAAGTGATAACGCCAATGTTAATAATCAGATAACCTATGAGCATGCTTCATTCAAGACACACAAGGCAAGCCTGGCATTGTCAGATTCGATCGGACAAAAATGGATACTAGGAATGAACGCATTTTTCACTTCTTCTGCCAATAACTATTATGTAGGAAAGGGAAACAATACTCAGGTTTTTGTGGCTGATGAACTAGGAAGAAAACAATTCATCAGAGTAAGGAATTTTCACAATGCTTTCCAAACCTATCTATTAAGGCCAACACTTTCATTTCAAAATAATAAGATAAAAGGTAAAGCATGGACTTCCTATGCCTCATTGAAAAAGGAAATACAGCACAATCGTTTTGATCCAACTATTGTGGTGGGTGAAGCTTTCTGGACAGACGAAAAATGGGCGCTAGGAGGAAGATTGGAATCAGGCCCCAGTGCTGGAGATAAATTTTCCTGGCTGCTCAATTACTCCTACACCTATGAAAAATTACACCTTATTGATACTTCCAAAAAAGCATACAACTGGAAGGCAGCATTGATTGATTACCGGCCAGTAGGTGGAGAAATATTGAATTACGCTGCAAGGCCTTTTAACTCCATTTATTACATCGATAAATATTTCCTTAATGGCCGGCTCATCTACACCATTAACAAAAACCATCACTGGATCACGAGTTCTACACTCACGGTGAATCGAAGGAGAACAGTAGATGATTTTCGCAATATCTCAACTACTCCCTCACGGTATATGAAAATTGTGGCCGGTACTTCTTTGAAAAGTAAATTTTTGAAAGACAAGTTACAGAATATTGTATCGCTCAAATACTACCAATATACAGGACAAATAGCCGAACTGGATGGTATTACCGCAGAACCACTGGATAACGCAAAAATAGATGGAATATCTGCAGGCTGTTCCGAGGCAATTAGCTTGAGGATGTCTGATCGATCCTTTCTCAAGGCTTCTTATGAGTATGCCACACGATTACCAGATCCAAACGAAATTTTAGGAAATGGTTTCTTCTCCTTCCCCACAATCAAGCTCCTTCCTGAAAGAAGCCACAACCTTAATCTAAGTTTAACACACCAGGTAAAATCTTGGGTTCTTGCTACCAACTTTTTCTACCGAAAAACCCGTGACCTGATCATTTTGCTGGGTACAGATTTTAGAAACCCAACGTATGAAAATAGAAGCAATGTTGTGACCAGAGGGATAGAATTTGCTTTTGATTTCAGACTTTTTGATGTTTTCCAAACCCAGGCCAATATCACGTGGCAAGATTTGAGGTATCGGCCGGATCGCAGTGATCACGATTTTTTCCTATACAATGATCAATTACCCAATACACCCTATTTATTTGCCAATTTTTCTCTTGAAACAAAAAAAGAAGCACTCTTCAATGAGGAGGATCAGGCAGCTCTTAGGTATCACATCCACTATACACACGAGTACTTTTTGCTATGGAAAAGTCAGGGAACAGCAGGATCAAAAAACATTATTCCTGAGCAATGGATTCATCAGCTTAACCTGACTTATAGACATCAGAATTTTAGTTATGCTGCCGAGGCTCATAATCTGTTCAATAGCTATGCCTATGACCATTTTATGACACAGCTCCCCGGTAGGTCATTTCACTTAAAGATCACACGTCAATTGTTTAATTAGAACCAATAATATCATGAATAAGCTATATCAATTAATAATCATTTGCCTTACGTTATCTCTTACCTCATGTGGAGATGATGATGCGAGTCCATCAATCGCAGATAATGCGCTATCGGGAACCTATGCTATGCTTACTAATGTAGGAGAAACCGCAGGTGTACAAGGAAATTCATTTCTTCAAGTCTTGAGTGAGTATGATTCTACGGTCAGTAATGCTACGGCTACGGAAAATACGAACAAAGGCACCATTGAAACTTACGGAGATTATATTTTTTTCGCCCCTTTCTTTTCTGCAGATGTCAAAAGATACCTTGTAAATGAAGATCATTCACTTACACTGGATGGTGAACTGGTGCTGCCCGGCGTGGCAGATATTGCAGTAATCAGTGATACGAAAGGGTTTATTCTGCAAAATGCTTTTGAACTTGTAGAGTTTAACCCTACAACATTCACGATTACAACCACCATCAGCCTCCAACAATTCAATGATAAGATTACGGAATTTCCGTTCTCCAGAGCAGGTGAAATGTTTATTAGAGAATCTGACAATAAGATATTTATTGCCCTTAATTACATCGAAAATATGACTTTTCAGCATATCGATGATGAAGTCGCAATTGCTGTGGTAGATGGAAACACCAATGAAGTTGAAAAGCGCATAACTGATGACCGTTCTTACTCTCCCGGAATGCTGATTGGTTCCGGCGGACAGGGCTTTTCCATTGATGAAAACAATGATATCTACATTTCCTGTTCGGCTGGATACGGCTTCCAGGCGAATGAACTTAAATCTCCAGGTATTCTCCGCATTAAGAGCGGAACTACGGAAATTGACCCCGATTACTTCTTTGATTTGAATGCTGCCGGAGTGGGTAGCAGCGTTGGTATCTTGTGCATCGGGGGCAATGAAGCATATACTTTCAAACGCAACCTTAATCAAATAAATGACGACTTTAGCAATGTCACGATTGCGGCGGCCCATCGTCCGGTGAAGATCAATCTTTCGACCAAATCACTGATAGGGGAGGTATCAGGATATGCATACACAACCTTTTTGAATGGTATATGGATGAAGCCGTTTAATGATGGAACTAAATGTTATTTACCGCTGAATAGTGATGATGAAAATGCAGTGTACGAGCTGGATTTTACTACAAACGTAGCTACCAAACGCTATGAAACAATAGGGGCTGTTATCAGCATGGAGCTGGTCCAGTGATAACCCAAAAAATTCAAGTGTTATTCATTGAAATGAGGTAATTGATTTCGAGTGAGATGACAACAATGTTCTCCAAATTTGGGGAATTAAAAATCATTCAGTATGAATATGAGAATCTTTTGAAAAACACGCCTTTTGGCTCAACGCTTCGTTACTCAAAATTTCAAAAGCCTCATTTACGATCAGTAAACTACGTTTTTGAAATTCTGAAAGCCTCGATTTGAACCCAAAATCCAGGTTTGCGAAGAATTCTATTCAACTACTGTAAATCAATTACGTGAATCAACCTGCTACTATTTGTAGTGCATGATCTGGGATAATGAAGTGTAATCCGATCCCATTTTCTCTGAAAAAGGGATCGGATTACAAGCCTGATTACACTATTAACCCGAAAAATTCGGGTGTTATTCATTGAGATGAGGTAACACGTTGAATATAAGGTAATTGATTTTGAATGAGAGGACAATATCGTTCCCCAAATTTGAGGAATCAAAATTCATCCATTATGAATATTCAACTACTGTAAATCAATTACTTGAATCAACTCGCCATTATTTGTGGTGAATAATGCTGGTTAAAATCCTTTGAAAACATAAATAGTGTCTCTAAGAAAAGACGAAAAACCCGCTACTGACTCCTACAACGTATTTTTTTAGCAAAAGAGAATGAATTGAATCTATTGTATAGGTTGGAATCAATTTCTCAAAAATTCATTTGAATATGGGATGAATTGAAGGTAAACCTGCGGTTCTATTGCATTTTCATTAAAATTTCTAAAATAAAATAGATTCAACGACGATTTGGTACATCGAAATCTCAAAAAAACACGCTTTATGAACTAAAAAATCTTTTCTTTCAAAAGATATTGTTTTGTTGGAGACACGAAATACTTCTTCTTGTCTGCTCAACTCAACCTTTGAGTGATAAGGAAGATTTCCCTATTTATTTAAAAAAATGAACATACCTTGAGATTTTGTCCGAGATAAAGCCCTTCATAACCCATCGGATCGGAATTGTAAAGTACAGAACATGCTTCGTAGCTCTATATGGCTTCCTATTTCTTGATTTTCTGCATCTAGAAACTACCCGGAATCATAAAAGCTAATTTTTCTTTATCGCCGTTATCAATTCATAAATTGAACTGATCTTCGTTTTGGAGTTGTTTTGCTGAAGGATCCAGACGTTTCGATCTTGATCGGATTTAACATAAACCTGAATCTTGGCACTTGAATCGACCTTGACTCCATTTCGTTCCAGAGCGCGCTGAGTCCAGGTAGCCGTTTCGCCTTCTCCGCTCAGTGCGACAGTGTTTTGTAGGTGGAATGGATTTTAAAAGCACCGCTTTGACTGTCGAAATGCATTCCCTCAGTTGCAAATGCCTTTTGAAATGCACCATTAAGAACCAAATCTTCAGGCGCTCCCACTTGCATGGCACCTCCCTTAGGTAAAAGCCAAATTCTGTCTGCTCCTCTAAGCGCAAGGTCCATATCGTGTGTAGACAGCAAGATGGACTTACCACCTTCATTAGCCATTTTCCGAAGAAGCTTTATGATTTCTACCCTACGTGGAAGGTCTAAAAAAGCAGTGACTTCATCTAGAATCATTACTTCTGGTTCTTGGGCAAAGGCTCTTGCTATCATAATTTTTTGGCGCTCGCCATCGCTTAATTCAGGAAGTGTTCTATCCGCGAGCTCATTTGCGCCCACCATAGCTATGGCCCCTTGGATAATTTGATGATCAGATTCTTTTAATTTTCCGGACCAGTCGGTGTATGGAAATCGCCCGAGTGCTACCACTTCATAGGCTGTTAACATTCCTGCATGAACACGTTCGGTAAGCACCAGGCTCAACTTTTTAGCCAGATACTTGGGCGTTAAGTCGTGAATATTTTTCCCCTCCAGGTATACCTTGCCTTCAATCGGTTTCTGCTCTCCGGAAATCGTCCTCATCAAAGTTGATTTACCGGCGCCATTAGGGCCTATTAGGCATACCAGCTCTTCTCTTAATAAGCTGGTGTTAATTCCCGAGGTTATCGTTTTCAAGTCTGATATAGTCTTGTATCCCGTCGTTAAATTCTCAAGTTCAATAACTGATTCCAACTCCCTTTTAGATTTCAAATCCTCTCATTTTCTTATTTTTCAAGATCACCCACATCACCACGGGTGCTCCTATGAGGGCATTTACCGCATTCAAATGTAGAAAATGCTTCTCCCAGGGGAGATGAACGAAAAGATCAGCAGCTTGAGCTACAATGGCGCCTAAAAGCATCACCGCGGGCATCAGGATTCTATGGTCTGAGGTACTAAATAGTCCTCTTGCCAAATGCGGAATAATAAGCCCCAAAAAAAGGATTGGTCCGCAATAGGCGGTGACCGGACCGGCTAACAAGACAGCACATGCCAGTGTGATCAACCTGGTACGTTTCACAGATAAACCCATGCTTCTCGCGTAGTTTTCTCCCAGTAAAAAGGCGTTGAGCGATTTAGTCATCAACCAGCTACCAACAAGACCTACAATCGCTATAGGAATCAGTATAGGGAAGTGCTCCCAATAGACTCCCGCGAAGCTTCCGTCGTTCCAACCCGCATAGATCTTTGTTTGTGATTGGTTGGTAAAGTGCAAAATGACACTGATCAACCCTTGAGCCAGAAAGCCTAACATTAATCCGAAAATAAGCATGGTAATGGTGCTCACGTACTTTGACACGGTTACCATAATCATCAGGACTAATACACACCCAAGCATCGCTCCCGCTACTATACTCAGATTGCTCATAAACTCAAACTTCTCGAGAATAGATGAGCCAATAACTGCTGCTGCTGTTACTACCATTGCGACCCCCAATTGTGCTCCTGCAGTGAGGCCAAGTGCCCATGGGCCTGCCAACGGATTCTTGAATAAGGTTTGTAATTGGAGACCGGCAACTCCAAGCGCGGCCCCACCAATAATTGCGGCGAGGGTTCTGGGCAGTCTTAATTCCAATATGATCGTACTCCACATTGCTTCAGCGACCTGGCCTCCAATTAAGGTAGTTATAATCCCTGATACAGGAATTTTTACCGACCCGATCCCAAGCTCTAAAAGAAAAACAACTAAAGTGCCAGCGATGAGAATTGGAAACAGGAAAAGACGAGAATGACTTGCAAGCCGGAACCTGGACTTAGAAGTACTAAGTGGGGTCGCGAGTGTTGACGCTATATTTTTCATGGTTGAATCTCATTATAGAATAGAGGTTGTCATTCACTTTAAAAAGTGATTTTATGGACTTCTCAAAATGGCCTTTAAGGTAAAGCTCATGGTCTCGCTGTTTTATAACTCCAATATCCATCATAATTTGAGCTTCCCCATTCAGCGATGGAATAGGAGACCATTTGTGAACCGGAACCATAATATCTTCCTTTGCTTCATTTCCACCTCCCTGCCCGGCATTAAATCTCGCATTAGTTTTAATGATTTTGTAATTACCGTGGCCGCTAATTTTGAAGTTCTCCACATACATTTTGTTGACCTTTTGCTCAAAATAGTTTTTGATGGAATCAATGATTTTAAAATCGCTCCCGGTAACTAGAGAGGAAGCCCCACAAGAAAAAAGCAATATGGCTAAAAGCATAAAATCAGCGATATAACCATACTCTTTCTTCATCTCAATTCACTTTTTCAATGGGTTCCATAAAAAACAATTCATGATTTGGAAAGACATCCGGATGAAATAAGCTTATCAGGTCACTAAGCAATAAATCCGGCCTCATAGGAGCGGTTTGGTACCAATCACTTGCTCCATCATCCTTATATCTTTTAAAGTGATGATAAATAGTATGATTCCGATAGGCCGGAAAGGCGGACATGTAATTCTCATTGGGCCAGTTTTCGGTTGTTGATTGGAAAGAGAAAATAAAGTCGACTTCTTTGGCGCGAACCAACACCATTTCATCCGATATAGTGATACCTTCCGACAATCCATTTGCCTTTGTCACGGTGATGGCGGCTTCACTATCTTCAAAGGGATTGGTTGCGCCGGCAGATTTTATGAGTTGCGCAATTGCTCCATTTGACCTTACAGTCCAGTGACCGCTCCTGCTATGCATTCCCCACATAACAGATGGTTTTTCTATTTTCCCTTTCACAAGAGATGTAAAAGAATCACATTTCGATTTGACAGCGTTAAAAAATTTGCTGGCTTTAGCTTCTTCATTGAGAAATAGGGCATCGTATTTTATCCATTCCAGTTGACCCAGGTAGGTGGTTTCACTCCAAGAAAACTCAGGCGCTGCTTTCAAACCCAGTTCTCTTGTTTTCCGAACCCCTTCTGCTTGTGTAACGCTAGCTGCAGTAAGTAAGGTTAATTCAGGCTGGAGGGCAATAAGCGTCTCTAAATTAGGCCCCGTATGCCATGAAGGCCCAATGGGTTTCAATTCTCCCGCTTCAAATCGTTTCCGAAGCACCGGGTCATATATGTTTTCATGCCCTAAACCCAGCAATTTTTCGGTGACCTCTAATGCAATGAACCTGGTAGGTGCATCATCTGCATTTCCTGCAATGGTAGAAACCGGTATCTTAATCACATGCGCGTCCCGGAGCTCACCTGTCAATGGTGGTACAGGTGTTCCTTTTTGCACAAGAACCATTACATCGGTAAATGCTTTTGCCCAGGAAGAGGAGTCAGAATCCTGGTCTGCTGCTCCATAATCTACTTTGGCTTTTAGAATTTTATAGTTCCCATGGTATGATACACTAAAATTCCTGGCATATTTGATAGAAGCTTTTACCGGGAAATAATCCATAGATGAGTCCTGCATCTTCTCGTTTTCGAACGTCGATTCATTTGATGAACATGCAGCGCATAATACCAAACTAAGAATAATGAGGTATTTCATTGTTTGGTCAGTTTTACTTTGTCGAAAAACATGGGCGTATGATTCGGCAACAGTTCAGGGTAAAAAATCGAAACAAGATCTTCCAGTACCAGATCGGGCCGAACATCCGGAGTTTCATACCAATCATAAGCATTATGTTCATACCGTGTTCTTTTTTGGTAGTGATACACATTGCCTTCTCGATAGGACTTGAAGCTCTTGAGAAAGTTTTTAGGTGGCCAGCTTGTATCTTCAGTGCTGTTAATGATCCAAAAATCGGCATCTCTTGCCTTTTGCAAAAGTTGTTCATTCGTGATCCCAACACTATGTGTAGGACCTTCATCCTTCAAAACATTCAAGCTAATCGCTTGTAAATAAGAAGCATAGAAGTCGTTTCTATGCGCTTCCCAATCGCTGTTGGAAGACGGATAATAGAGCAAGAATGATTTAGCCTTTTCACTATTGTTTTCAACTGATGTGATTAACTCATTACATCGAGTCTCAATACTTTCAAATAGCACATTTGCTTTTTCTTCTTCATTATAGAAAAGCGAAGTAAACTTGATCCATTCAGCCTTTGCCAAAAAGTTTGGTTCCGCCCATGCAAACTGTGGGATTGCATTAATTCCTAGTTTTCTGAGTTTCTCCATTCCTTCGAGTCTGGCATTATCGTAAGTATGAAGTACCAATAATTCTGCTCCGGCAGACATCAGTAATTCCGGCTTTGGGATGCTATGAAAACTATATCCTATTGAGGCGATTTGCTCGTTTTCACATCTCTCTCTCAGTTCAGAATCATAGATTCCTCCTCCACCCATACCGGATATCTTATCTATTAAACCAAGGCTTTTCAGCCGGGTGATCTCACCATCTTCATTGGCGGCGACCGTCTCAACTGGAATTTCGATGAACCAGTACTTGCCTTCATCATTTTCAATTTT
The DNA here is from genome assembly GCA_039026865.1 of Bacteroidota bacterium. GTDB lineage: Bacteria > Bacteroidota > Bacteroidia > Cytophagales > Cyclobacteriaceae > Ekhidna. The sequence goes on from JBCCLN010000022.1 coordinate 10,471, forward strand.
TGGCCGTTGTGTCCCTTTTGGATACAAAAACAGTTTCTGTTCAAAATCAATCTCACGACCTTCACTTTTATAAGAAAGATCCACTTCCTTATATTGATTATGATAGGTGACCTTGAAGTTTTTTGCATATTCTGTATGTATTTCAGTCCATTCCTCAGTAAAAGCCTTAGGTAAATTAGATTCTGGTTGAGTATGACTCTTTGAACACCCAAGAAAAGCAATGCTTAGAATGGCGATTTTGATCTTTATCCTCTCCATGAAACTTTCAGTCTCTTCGTAAAATAGTCACAGGATTTACATATAATGCTTTCCAAGAAGGAATCGCAGCAGCCATTAATGATAAGACAGTTAAAGCCAGAGTTACCAGTACATAAGTATCTTTATCTACCAACGCCACTTCAAAGAGGAACGGAAGTATCGGTTGCAGAATCAAAGGTGCCAATAGTAACCCCAGACTAATTCCGACACCGGATATGCTGACCAGATCCTTCATTACCAGCAATAAAATATTTTGCTCATTTGCACCTAACACCTTTCTCAATGCCAGTTCTTTCACTTTCAAAATCATGATAAACGTCATCATGCTAAATAGGCCAATAGCCGCAATAACACTTCCTATAGCTGCGATGGTCAGAAACAATATACTTGAAATTCTGGATTGCCAGTTCATTTTTTCCACGTGATCAGTCATTTGCATGTACTCGAACGTAGGTTGGTTTTCATCCAATGAAAGAATTGCATCCATAAGTTTTGGCTCTAATATAGCAAGAGGGAGATTTGTCTTAACGATGTAATAGGCATCCGTAGTTGTGTAAGATAAAAGGGAAATGTAAATACTTGGTATATTTTCAAAGATAATGCTTTGATGCTTGACATTATCTGCAACTCCAATGATGGTAAGGAACTTCTGGTTTGAAAGATTTCCGCCTAACCGCATCCTTTTACCAATTGGATTTTCTCCCGGCCATAGCTGATTAGCTAGTTTATCATCAATGATGACGTAAAGTTCGTTGGAAGCGTGATCGGAATCACTGAAACCCGTTCCCTTTAAGATTTCTACTCCCATCATTTCAAAATAATTAGGAGTAATCCTTTGCGTGCTAACAAAAGGGTTTTTGGATTGGTCAACTTCAGATTGTCCTTCTACAGTAAAGAGTGATTGCGAATCTGTGGATGTTTTAACGATGTCTGTAAGAGGGGGCGTAGTATTCATGGCCACCTCAATTACACCCGGAATTGCGGAAATCCTGTTTAGGCTAGATTCAAAGAATTCGCGTTTTTTCTCAGGTTCACCATATTTGAACCATGAAAGCGCAATTCGAAATGTAACCATTTGATCCGTATCATACCCTAATTCTGCTTGCTGAGCGGCATGGAAACTTTTAAAAAGTAATCCTCCACCTATTAGCAACAATACACACACAAAAACCTGTAAAATGGCCAACCCTTTTTGAAGGTGATGCTGCCTATGGCTTCCGGTAGTCTGTTGTCCTTCCTTTAATCGCTCATACAATTTATGGTCTCGAGAAAAGTGAAAAAACCAAGGAACGAGCCCAATAGCAATTCCAAAAATCATCGCTAGCAGAAAAGCATAAATCAACACATTCTTGTTTATCCCAACTTCAATCCAATGTGGAAGGTATGGGTTTATCAGGCTACTGGAAATCTCAATGAGAAACCAGGCCAGTAGCAAGCCAACGATGCTTCCAATAAAGGACAAAACCAGCGAGTTAATCACAAATTCTTTAATTATAAGTAGGTTTGATGATCCCAATACTTTGCGAATTACCGTTTCTCTGCCACGTTTAATTGCTTGACTAACAATGAGGTTTGATATGTTGACTGCCGCAATTATCAAGAGAAACAGCACCGCGACACTGATCAGAATAAGGTAACCATTGAGCTCTCTAATGAATAAATCAGAAAGTGGCTCAGCAACAAATGAAATGCCCAAATTAGACTTTAGATGACGCTCCTCTAAAGCTAAACCATAGCTTTTAAGTTCCTCATTCATTTGATCCAATGTCACTCCTGGTTTAAGGCGAGCCAGTCCAATACAGAGTCTACGATCTCTGGAGCCAACCACAAAATCAGCAAAAGCCATGGCGCGAAAGGCCTCTACCTTATTCGGAAAACTGAATCCCTCCGGAAGAACTCCATAGTTGGAGTATGAGAATCCATCTAACGTAATCTCCAAACCTTCTACTTCCTCCTTACCTGAAAACCGACGCTGCCAAAAATCATAGGTAAGCATGACGGTATGAGAACCACGTTTATCCAGTGTCTCTGGCCAATGGTTCCCTATGATAGGATTAACTCCAAGTAATTTGAAAAGATTGCTTGAAGCAAAAGTAACCGTCAGATCTTCAGGAGGGAGACCGTCTCCGCTTAGGTTATACCGTCCTCCATCTCTGTAAACAGCAAGCTCTTCGATGCCAATTAATTCGTTCTGCATGTCCAAAAACTCAGGATAGGAAAGTAATCCTTTTTCTTGTCCTTTGATGGATTGAATTCTTACGAGCCTCTCTGCATTTTTAAAAGGTAATTGAGAAAGCAAGAGCGCATCGATATAGCTATAGACCACAATGCTAGTGCCGGTAACAATTGCAATTGTGAAAATGATGATCGCAGCAAAAGCCGGATGTTTTCTTATACTTCTAAAAGAGGTTTTCAGATTGATTAAGGTATTCATGATTCCGGCTTTACTCTCTGATAAGACTATTGAATCTAGTTAGTCTATTGCAACATTGTTGCACACAATTACATGAATGGTCTCTATTCTTACAATCCTGGTTTTATTGGATATTAGTCATGTTTCTCATTGAGCATCTTGTTATTTTGTTTAATTTTTTTGTTTTGGAGAAGAAAATAAGCTTTTCCGTGAAAAACTTCTTTGCAAAGGACTGCATCTAAGAAACTTACAACCGAATCTGATATTTGTTGACTTTTGTTAACACTGAATATTTTTTTATCCAATATGGATTACTTTAAAATTACTTTAACCCGAAAAATTCGGGTGTTATTCATTGAGATGAGGTAACGCGTTGAATAGAAGGTAATTAATTTCGAATAAGATGATAAAATCGTTCCCCAAACTTGAGGAACCAAAAATCATTCAGAATGAACATTAAACTACTGTAAATCAATTACTTGAATTAACTCACCACTATTTTTGGTAAATAGTGCGGGTTAAGCTGTCGAGCTACTTGTCGAGCTACTTATTGAGCTCAGCATTCTATGATTGGCAGTACTATTATATCGCACAATCTATTATTACTATTTAAGCCCTTTAGTAAATGATGATATTATTTCCTTGTCGTTGATAAGTGAAGTCAAGCACAAATCCCATGTCGTCCAAAAGCGTTTCAAGGGATGGTTTGACGTACTGACCTTTGAAGGTTTTAGCCTTTATAGCTGGCTTGTTCACCATGAGTTTTACGCCATATTTTCTTTCCAAGCTCTTAGTGATATCACTGAAAGACTCATCATTAAAGATCCATTCATCACGCACCCAACCACTATAAGTTGATGCCTCTACAGTATCTTTCTCCAAATGGCCTGCCAAAAATTTAGCTTGTTCATTAGGTAACAAGATGGTTTTTATAGTGCCTTGGTCTCCTACCCCGGAAAAGACTACTTTACCCTCGTCTAGTGTTAATGTTACTGCTTCATTCGGATAACTTTTCAAATTAAACTCTGTTCCCAACACCTGCGTACGGGATGTAGGTGTGGAGATGATAAAGGGGCGTAATGAATCTTTGGCTACTTGAAAATAACCTTCCCCTGATAGTACCACGTTTCGGTCATCACTCTCAAAATCTTTGGCTATGATCAACTTAGAGCATGCATTCAGCGTAACAATAGAGCCATCCGAAAGCACGATGGTGTTTGTCTGCCCTACCCCGGAGAGATACATCTCTTGATCAACCTTAAAAATCTTGAAACCAAGGCCTATGCTAATCAATAGAGCTATTGATGCAGCAACAGCCCATATTTTTCTGGCTAACCTATTCTGATCTTTGTAATCCGTTACATCAGGATTGATCGAGTCCCAAATTTTATTCTCCTGAAAAGGCGTTAGCTCTGGACCACTATTATCTATTTCTGGTTGCGAATCTTCAAGCCAGTTTTTTATGAAAGCTTTTTCTTGAGGAGAGCATTTCCCTTGTGCATATTTTTCCAGAAGATCAGGTGTTACTTTCATTTAATATCAGATTGAAAACATGTGTGCTGTGTTTCAGTCTTATATTCGTTTTGAATCCCAATTAACCCTAAATTAAAAGGTAATTTTTTTAAAAAAATTAGGTAAGCTCCTTTTTGAACAGCTTGAGTGTTTTTCTCATGTGATATTCTACGGTCTTTTCACTCACTGCTAGCTTTAGTGCCACTTCTTTGTTGGTGAGTCCACTTTTTCTACTAAGCCAGAATATCTGTTGTGCTTGCCTAGGAAGTTTTCTAAATGCCGTAATAAGATTTGACTTGAGATCTTCAAGCAAAACCATCTCCTCGGTTTCTTCTTTGGAAAGATCAGAAGTGTATTCTATTTCAATCGATCGTGACTTCCTACGTTTAATTTGCCGATAATGATCAATGATTTTGTACTTGGCTGCCCGATAAAGGTAGTTTTCTATCGGTTGATCTTGTCTAATCTTATATCTCTTGATCCAAATACTTTTGAAAAGCTCCTGCACAATTTCTTCTGCCTCTTCTCGTGACCTAACCTTACTGATACATAGCTGATATATTTTAGAGGCATATACTCGATAAAGTCTTTCAAAACCTTCTTTGGTAGTGACATCAAATAAGGAAAAAGTTTCGGGCAATTAGAATAGGGTTGTCAATTAATATAAATCTATAATTACAGTTTGCTAAAACAAGCCCAATCCGGAAAAGTTCTTGATAGCCTAAAAATTCACTAGAAGTAGCTATGAGAATTGCTTGCATCAATTTAATATTCATTTTCAACGATTTAATTTTAGAGATAAATGTTATTGTTCGGTTTCTTAATTATTTCCAACTTTCTAAAAAGTGGTGAGAGCTGGAATTTATACTTTTAGTTTGCAACTATTTTTGATTTCAAGGAAATCCTGTTGCTTCTTCACCCGAAGAAACTATTCCTTAGGATTGCGGATCGCATGTAAATATTAAAGTATTCAATGCTGGATTGCTACAGCAACAAGTAAAAGCGCCTTATTTATCAGATAAGTAAAGTAAAAAGAAGATAAGTTATGCACCCTTCTGAAAAACTATGATTTGTTGCCCATTGATCAGGACATTTGTACAATTAATTATAGTGGCCTTAACCCGCATTATTCACCAGAAATAGTGGCGGGTTGATTCAAGTAATTGATTTACCGTAGTTGAATATTCATACTGAATGATTTTAGATTCCTCAAATTTGGGGAACGATTTTGGCATCCCATTCGAAATCAATTACCTCATATTCAACGTTTTACCTCATCTCGGTGAATAACACCCGAATTTTTCCATTTAACTAAAAATGCAACTATTTGAAAATTAAAAACTTATAAAATCGCTTTTAGTTAACTATTCTATGTTACACAGCCACTTTACCGATGCTATGTCTTGAAATTCGGGTTAAGCGACTTGGATTCTAACATTCACAAAACATTTTTAAAAAATTCTCCCTCACCTCATTGTAAAACGAAATATTGGCATTCTTTTAAATGTGGAATTAACAAGCAGATGCCCTGCCCATTGATCGCACTGGTGATTTTTTGCTAATCATCTTTCTTGAATTATTCAAGTCAAAATTCTATAAGCTGGATTTGAGCCAGAAACCTGCATTTTAGAAAGTATTCTATTAAGTATTTCTATGATTGTCAGATAGAAAAAATTATACCTTTTAGATTCAGGCAGTTATTCATCTTTTCAAGCCTCCTGATAGTTTCTATTTTTGCCACACACAAACTGAATATTTCTTTATGAAAAAACTCTTGTACACTTTGATAGCAGTTGTTTTTATGATTGCTTGTGATGATAAAAAGGATTACTTGGTAAAAGTTAAAACAGCTTACGGAGACATGACCTTATTGCTCTACGATGAGACACCTTTACATAAGAAGAACTTCCTTAACTTATCTCGTAGTGGCGAATATGACAGCACTATTTTTCATAGGGTGATAAAAGATTTCATGATTCAAGGCGGAAATATAGCTGAAAAGGAGGGAACTCAGGAAAATTCAGAAGATCGGATTCCGGCAGAAATAATTGATGGATTTTATCACACAAAAGGAGCGTTAGCGGCCGCACGTCAAGGCGATAATGTAAATCCTGAGAAGAAATCATCCGCTACACAATTCTACATCGTTGATGGTCAACCTTGGGATATGATGACGACAAATATTAATCAACTATACAGTAAGATGGTAGAATTGCTTCAAGACTCTGCCAACCGTGAACTCATCGAAGAATATCAACCTATTTACGCAACTGGAGACAAACAAAAAATCATGAATTTTATTTATTCAAAAAAAGAAATGGTGGAGCAAAAATTTGATGTCGACTTAAGTGTTGATCCTGAAACTGGAAATAATGATGCTTATCAGAAAATGAATGGTGGATCTCCTCATTTAGACGGTGAATACACGGTGTTTGGAAAAGTGGTTGAGGGGATGGAGGTCATTGATAAAATTGCAGCGGTAGAAACAGGCAGGGCTGATAGGCCATTAAAACCCGTGCCCATGACCATGGAAGTAATAGAAATGAAAAAGAAAGTAATCACTGAGAACTACGGATACGAGTATCCTGAATAAATGCGTATCCTAATTACCGGGGCTAATGGCTTGCTAGGTCAAAAGCTAGTGAAATTATATAAAAATAAGAAGGATGTGGAGCTGGTGGTTACAGCAAGAGGCGCTAATAGAAACCCTAAGGGTGAGTACGTTTATCATGAGCTGGATATCACCTTGAAAGGTCAGGTAGAGGAGGTTATCCGAAATACAAATCCCGATGTTGTTATCAATGCGGCCGCCATGACTCATGTTGATCAATGTGAGCTAAATCCCAAAGACTGCTGGAAACTCAATGTGGAAGCAGTAGATCATTTAATTGGCGCTGTGGTAAAGCATACGTGCTTTTTTATCCACCTTTCTACTGACTTTGTTTTTGATGGAGAAAGCGGGCCATATAATGAAGAGGATATTCCTAATCCATTAAGCAAATACGCAGAAAGCAAATTAGCATCTGAAAGGCTGCTTGAAAAGTGCGGATTAGATTATGCTATCGTTAGGACCATGTTGGTTTATGGCATTGTACCAGATATGAGCCGCTCTAATATTATCCTATGGGTAAAGAAAAGCCTGGAAGAAGGTAAAGAAATAAAAGTTGTCAATGATCAATGGCGAAATCCTACTCTAGCTGAAGATGTGGCCAAAGGCTGTGCATTGATTGCTGAGAAAAAAGCAAAAGGGATTTTTAATATTTCGGGAAAAGAGTTATTAACTCCCTGGGATATAGCCGTAAAAACTGCTGACTTTTTTGGTTTGAATAAATCACTCATGAAAGAAGTAGATGGCTCTGTTTTTACTCAACCCGCTAAACGTCCTCCTAAAACCGGCTTCATTCTGCAAAAAGCCAGAAAGGAGTTAGGATTTGAGCCGGTTAGTTTTCATGAGGGCTTGACCATCCTCCAATCTCAGCTCAAAATGTGTGATAGATAGTGTAATTACGTTAAATAAAAGGATACGTCAAATCCAAAGATGACAATAAAGACTTAGAAATGTCTTGTCTGAACACAAACCAGTTTTGGATACTTTCCAAAACTATCTATTGGATATAACGAATTCTTTTCAGTAAAAATCCTACTTAAATTCATCTACAACCCGCTATACATTATATTTGGAATCACCTAGGAATATCCGAAAATTTTATTGCTCTAAGTGAATGAACTACTTCAATACCCAACAAAGTAAAGCAAGGAGAATAAATGAGCTAGAATCGAGCGTTTATTTGCTAAACCGTTTTAGCAATTTTTAAAGAAATATTATTCGACCTACTTTTGTTGTGCAACTTAAAAATCATGGATAAATATTCCTACATAGCCAACGCTCATGGCCACTATTTAGATCAACTTTTTAGGTCCTATCAAAAGGATAGTGAAAGCATTGATGAGTCGTGGAAAAAGTTTTTTGATGGATTCGAATTTGCCCAGGAAAAATATGGGTCTCCCAGCAGTAATGGTCAAATGATAACTACTCCTAAGGAGACTGCCGTTCGGAATCTGATATATAATTATAGATCTTGGGCCCATTTAGTGGCAAACACGAATCCGGTAAGAGAACGTCGTTTTCATATCACCAAATTAGAACTTAAAGATTTTGGTCTCTCTGAGAAAGACTTGGACGTATCATTTGAAGTTGGTAGTGAAATTGGCTTAGGAAAAGCACCATTAAGACAAATTATAGCGAAACTAAAGAAAGTTTACTCAAGGCATATTGGATTTGAATACAGCCATGTCAGGGATTCAGAAATCCATGAATGGTTCAAGGAAAAGGTCGAGAGTGAAGGAGAAAATATTCATCCGTCAAGAGAAGAAAGACATCGCATTCTTTCTAAACTTAATGAGGCAGTTGTTTTTGAGAATTTTTTGCATACGAAATTTCTCGGTCAAAAGCGCTTCTCGCTGGAAGGTGGAGAAAACATGATTCCTGCCCTCGATATGGTGATCAATAAAGCCGCTGAGTTGGATGCGGAAGAGGTAATGATTGGAATGGCTCACAGAGGAAGGCTAAACGTTTTGGCTAATATTATGGGCAAAACCTACGAGGAGATTTTCAGTGAATTTGAAGGTAATCAAGAAGTGGACTTGACCATGGGCGATGGAGATGTAAAGTATCACCTAGGTTACTCTTCTTTTCTTGATACAAATGCAGGGAAAAAAATGTATGTAAAACTTGCCCCAAACCCTTCTCATCTGGAAGCAGTAGATCCGGTTGTACTTGGCTATACCCGGGCGCAAATAGATGACGAATATCATGGAGATATGAGTAAAGCGATCCCTATACTTATACATGGAGATGCTGCCGTTGCAGGGCAAGGAATCGTATATGAGTGTGTTCAAATGTCACTGTTAGAAGGTTATAAAACCGGTGGCACCATTCATTTTGTTATTAACAATCAGGTTGGCTTTACTACTGACTTTCAAGATGCACGATCAAGTATTTACTGTACGGATTTGGCAAAAATCATAGATGCGCCAATCCTTCATGTCAATGGAGATGATGCGGAGGCCGTATTTTTTAGCGCTAAGTTAGCAGTAGAATACCGTCAAAAATTTAACAAGGACATTTTCATAGATATGCTTTGTTACAGAAGGCATGGACATAACGAAAGTGATGAACCCAAATTTACTCAACCTAAACTATATAATGCCATTGCCAAGCATCCCAATCCTCGTGAGATTTATGTTAAGTTATTAAAAGAACGCGGGGATTTGGATGAGTCTGAGGTCAAGAAGATTGATAAGGATTTTAAAGATCGGCTCCAAAAAAGGCTCAATCAAATCAAAGAAAATCCTCTTCCATATATTCCACAAAAAATAGAAGAAGAGTGGAATCACCTAAGAAGATCAACAGGGAAAGATTTTGATAAATCTCCTAATACCAGTATTTCTGAGGAAGCCATAGAGAAAATAGCTCATGCGATCACTACTATCCCGAATGGTTTTAAACCATTGCGTCAAATTGATAAACTTCTCAAAGATCGAAAAGCTAGTTTTTTTGAGAAAAAAGAATTGAGCTGGGCAGACGCTGAGCTTCTCGCTTATGGATCCTTGCTTGCTGAAGGTAAAATAGTCCGCATGTCTGGGCAAGACGTAAAGCGAGGTACTTTCTCTCACAGACATGCTTATTTATTTGATTCAAATTCAAATGAACCATACTGTGGCTTAAATCACATTCAAGAAGATCAACAACCCTTACGAATGTACAATTCATTACTTTCTGAATATGGAATACTTGGGTTTGAATATGGCTATGCTATGGCTACTCCTAATGCACTTGTTGTTTGGGAAGCTCAGTTTGGAGATTTTGCTAATGGCGCTCAGATCATGATTGATCAATTTATTACCAGTGCGGAGAGCAAATGGCAAAGAATGAATGGATTAGTCATGCTACTCCCACATGGGTATGAAGGACAGGGACCTGAACATTCCAGTGCTAGGATGGAGCGCTTTCTGCAAATGTGTGCCAACGAGAATATTATTGTAGCCAACCTCACAACATCAGCTAATATCTTTCACTTGATGAGAAGACAGATAAACTGGGAATTCAGAAAGCCGGCAATTGTCTTTTCTCCAAAATCTTTACTTCGGCACCCGGGTGTAGTTTCTCCAATGAAGGCTTTCACCTCCGGACGTTTTCAAGAAGTTATAGGCGATACCTATGTTATCAATAAGAATGTGAAGAAAGTATTGTTTTGTTCTGGTAAAGTATATTTCGATTTATTGGAAGAACAAAAGAAAAAAAAGTCAAAAGACATCGCAATCGTTCGTGTGGAGCAGATCTATCCCTGGCCAGAAAAGCAGATAGAAGCTATCCTTAAGAAATATCATAATCCTAAATTATTATGGGTACAAGAAGAACCAAGAAATATGGGTGCTTGTAGCTTTGTTAAGACAAGCATTGATTTGAATTTTGAAGTAGTTGCGAGGAAAGTCAGTGCTTCGCCTGCAACCGGATTTGCCAAAATTCACAAAGAAGAACAAAGGGAGCTTGTTACCAGAGCATTTGAATCTTAAAAGTCAAAACCTAAACACTAATACTAACACACAAATACAATACAATGAGCCTTCAAATGAAAGTACCTGCAGTCGGTGAATCTATTACCGAAGTAACTGTAGCTTCATGGTCTAAACAAGACGGGGATATGGTGGAAATGGACGAGGTAGTTTGCGAATTGGAATCGGACAAAGCAACCTTTGAAGTAACTGCAGAAGCCGAAGGCCAGCTGACTATTAAAGCACAAGAAGGTGATACACTTGAGATTGGCGCAATCCTGTGTGAAATAAATGATAGTATAAGCTCAGGAATGAATAAGCCAACTGAAGAAATGCCTACCGAAATAGCTGAAGCAAGCACGAAGGAAAAAGTGTCAATTAGCGAAGTAATTGAAATGAAGGTTCCTGCGGTCGGTGAATCTATCACCGAAGTAACTATTTCCAACTGGTCCAAAAATTCAGGCGATTTTGTTGAGCTAGATGAGGTAATTGCTGAAATTGAATCGGACAAAGCAACGTTTGATCTTACAGCGGAAGCCCAGGGAAAACTAGAAGTTATTGCTCAAGAAGGTGATACACTGGAGATTGGTGCACTGATTTGTAAGATCGAGGTAACAGACGGGAAAAGTGCTCCTTCATCCGCCTCTACTGTTACGGATTCTACTCCCAGTTCGGTTCCTTCCTCTAGTAACGGGGCATATGCTACGGGTTATGCATCACCTGCTGCAAGGAAGATCCTGGATGAGAAAGGTATATCTTCCGGTGTGATTGGGACAGGTAAAGATGGTAGAATCACCAAAGAAGATGCGCTAAACGCGCAGAAAACAATAGAAACACAACGAACAGCTCCTCCAAAGCCATCATCAACTCCTTCATTTAAGCCCCCTGAAATAAAATCTGGAGCAACGAGGGATCAAAAACGAGAAAAGATGTCTTCTTTAAGGAAGACGGTCTCAAGAAGGCTTGTATCTGTAAAAAATGAGACCGCAATGCTCACTACCTTCAACGAGGTAAACATGCGGCCAATCATGGATCTAAGAAAAAAATACAAAGAGCAATTCAAGGAAAAATATGAAGTCGGTTTAGGGTTTATGAGCTTCTTCACCAAGGCCTGTTGTGTAGCACTACAGGAATGGCCGGCAGTTAATGGCCAGATCGATGGAGATGAGATAGTCTACAGTGAGTTTTGTGACGTTTCTATTGCCGTTTCTACGCCTAAGGGATTAGTAGTCCCTGTGATTCGGAACGCAGAATCATTAAGTTTTCAACAAATAGAAAAGGAGGTTGTGAGGCTTGCTTCTAAAGCACGTGACGGTAAGTTAAGTATTGAAGAGATGCAAGGAGGAACATTTACTATTACCAATGGTGGGATTTTCGGTTCAATGATGTCTACTCCCATCATAAATGCACCTCAATCAGCGATTTTAGGCATGCATAACATTGTAGAAAGACCTATGGTGGAGAATGGAGAGGTCGTCGTGAAACCCATGATGTATCTAGCACTATCCTATGATCACAGGATTATCGACGGAAGGGAATCTGTGAGTTTTCTTGTTCGCGTAAGGCAATTGTTGGAAGACCCATCGCGTTTATTACTCGGTATTTAATATGTTGAAGTGTAATTTTAAAAATATATCATTTTATGAAGCTTGATTTTCGGAAGGGATCATTGCTATGTTCATGAATGGATATTGATTGGAGAAGTGAGTAATGCTGAGGCAAAGAAATACGGACTAGTATCTCAAAAGAGAAGATCTAGCCTCAAAAAAAATTTTAAATAAATGGATTATCAAGTAGTTGTTATTGGATCTGGACCGGGCGGTTATGTAGCCGCAATTCGTTGCGCACAGCTAGGTATGAGAACTGCTATTATTGAAAAGTATGATACCCTTGGAGGAACTTGTTTAAATGTTGGATGTATTCCTTCTAAAGCCTTATTAGATTCTTCTGAGCATTTTCACGCTGCAGAACATACCTTTAAAGAACATGGGATTGATATTAATAAGCCCAGGGTCAATCTTAAGCAGATGATTGACCGAAAAGCTGATGTAGTTAAGCAAAACGTGGAAGGGATAGATTTCCTGATGAAAAAAAACAAAATTGATGTATTACATGGATTAGGCTCATTTCTAGATAAAAATACTATACAAGTTGAAGGAAAAAACCATAAGACTATCACCGCAGAGAAAATTATAATAGCTACTGGTTCAAAACCAGCTAACCTTCCTTTCATTGAGCTAGACAAAGAGCGAGTTATTACCAGCACAGAAGCACTGGAGCTTCAGGAGGTCCCCAAAAACCTTATCATCATTGGTGGAGGTGTTATTGGTATGGAATTAGGTTCTGTTTACGGAAGACTAGGAGCCAAGGTCGTTGTTGTAGAGTTTTTGGATCGTATTATCCCAGGTATGGATGCCACTATGGGAAAAGAGCTTCAAAAATCACTGAAAGGTTTAGGTTTTCAATTTTACCTCGGTCACAAAGTAACTGAAGTGAACCGATCTGGCAAAAACGTAACGGTAAAAGCAGAGAGCAAAAATGGTGATATAATTGAGTTAAAAGGTGATTATTGTCTCGTATCTATTGGAAGAAGGCCTTATACGGATGGACTTGGTTTAGAAAACATTGGGGTTAAAATGGATGATCGGGGAAGGGTAGAGGTAAATGATCATCTTCAAACTAATATAGATCACATTTATGCGATTGGTGATGTAGTAAAAGGCGCCATGCTAGCCCATAAAGCAGAAGAAGAGGGAGTTTTCGTTGCTGAAACAATCGCAGGTCAAAAACCCCATATGAATTATAATCTCATTCCTGGTGTAGTTTACACCTGGCCAGAAGTTGCTTCAGTAGGCTTTTCTGAAGAACATCTCAAAAAGCAAGGCAAAGTTTTTAAAGTAGGTAAATTTCCTTACAAGGCATTAGGTAGAGCAAGAGCAAGTATGGATACAGAAGGATTGGTAAAAATCTTAGCGGATAAAGAAACAGATGAGGTATTAGGGGTGCATATATGTGGAGCCCGTGCTGCTGATATGATTGCGGCAGGGGTGACTGCTATGGAATATCGCGCTTCGGCAGAAGATATCGCCAGAATGTCTCATGCTCATCCAACCTATATGGAAGCATTCAAAGAAGCTGCATTGGCAGCAACTGAGAATAGACCTCTTCATATGTAATGTGCAAAGCAATTCTGAGTATTTTACTATTCTTCTCCATTTCTTTCTTCGGAAACAGTCAAGATAGTAGAAGAGATTCTCTAATTCATTTTAGTGAGTTAGTATTTAATTCAAGCCTTGAAAGAGAATATTTCCAAAAAATATTAGATAGCGATAAATCCGCCTTATTCGAAGGATTTATGATGGCCAAGGTAAGAGACAAAAATTTTATTGAACTAAAAAAAAGAAGCTTTGAGTATCAGTTAAATGAACTTCAAAATATAAAAAAAGGAAAAAAGAATGATAAATATTTAAAGAAGGTATACGAAGAGTTACATTTAAAGTTTTTTCGTAAATATGAAGAAATGGTGTCGTTTGAAAAAATTTTTGAAAATGGACGGTATAACTGTGTAACCGCTTGTGCTTTGTATGGACTTGCTTTTGACCATTTGGAGATAAGCTATTCAATAAAAGAAACACCCACACATGTCTATATAGTTGCTTTCCCGGATCAAGATCAAATTGTAATTGAAACTACTGATCCGATTGAAGGATTTAGAAATATTAATGAGTCTTTCAAGAGAAATTTTATCACATCACTACAGCAGCAAAAACTAATTGATTCTGAAAATACCAGAACCAGTCTAGACAAACTTTTCGATGAATACTACTATGCAGCGAATGAAATTGACTTAATCAAACTAATAGGAATTCATTACTATAATGTAGGTTTTGAATTCTTCCAACTTAAAGATTACGATAACGCACTTACAAATTTTGCAAAAGCTTATTTTATATATGATTCAGAACAAATAACTGACATGCTTTTTGCTTCTCTTTCTCTCACACTTTCAGAGAAGAATTACGACAATCCAAATGACGTAAAGTTTTTAGGGATGCTAAACAGATTTAGAAATTATGAGATATCAGATTCTGATATTAAGGGTGAATTTGGGAGAATGACACAAAAACTGTTGATTGAAAAAAATGATACAGTTTCTTATGATTCCGCTTACAGAATTATTAATGAACTTTTCTCAAAAAAAGATTCTGTTATCAAAAACGAGGTAGCCTATATCTATCATTATGAACGAGCCAGAGTACTATATAACCGGGCATACTATCCTACCGCTCTTGCTTATGCAAAAACAGCTTACGAACTAAAACCTGAGAGTATAGATAGTGAAACACTTTTGATTGCATGTTTTTCAAATACTCACATAAACGCATCTTCTTTATTCGCCCTAAGTGAATTAAATATTCTCTTGAAAGCTTGTCCTTCCTTAACTAATAATAATAGATTAGGGTCAATGTGGTTAAATCTGCATTTGCAAAACATGTTTCAGTCTTTCTTGGATAAAGAATCAAAAAAAGGCTTTGATTTCAAATCATCATTTGAGGAGCTTGTCAAAAAGTATCCCAATTTTCGTTTTGACCCACTTATTGCCGGATCTGCTTATGCTCAACTAGTCGCTTATTATTTCCGCAGAGGACAAATATCTTTGGCTAGAAACGCACTGGAGGAAGGTTTTAAGTACTCTCCTAATAATGCGGAGCTAAAAGCCAGAGAGTATGCACTTAATAGATAGTATCTCTAGGAAAACAGTATCTTTTGAAAGAAAACGATGTTTTTAGCTTATTGAGCATGCTTTTTTGAGATTTCGATATGCAAATAGTCATTGAATCTCTTGGGGAGATTTTAACAATAAAGCAATAAAATCACTGCTTCACTTCGATTCATTTAACCCACCTTATACCCACCTTAAGCAGCCTTCTTTAGGGCAGCCAGTTGTTGTTCAAGGCTTTTACTTCGTTTTTCTTTTAATTTGGTTTGGTTTAGCCGAAATATTTCGGGATTAAACGCTTCTTTTTTAGTCATCATATGAAAA
>JBCCLN010000023.1:0-25416 GCA_039026865.1 Bacteroidota bacterium
ACCCATGAGTAGGTGTATGGTCTCTATTCGTGGATCAAAGCCCTGGATGACAAGAATACCTGCAAAACTCAACCCGAAAAACAAAAACTGAATAGGCCTTGCTTTCTCTCCTACCAAAAAAACTCCAATTACGGTAGTGAAAATAGGAGATAAATATTGAAGCGTAGAAGCCGTTGCCAAGGGGATCTGCTGAAGAAGGCTGAAATAGGTTACTAAGGCTATCGCCCCGGAAATCCCTCTTCCAAGGAGAATCAATTGATTGTTTCCCCAAACACTAACCCTTTGCCTGTTTAGGAAATATAGGCTTATACAAAAGGAAATAATTGATCGAAAAAGAATGATCTCAATTGCCGGAATGTGTGGCAAGAGCTTAACGAACACTTTCATCAACGTAAAGATGAAGGAGGCCAAAAGCATGTAAACAACACCTGAGCCTGGCTTCATCAGGACACGATCACACCATCTCTTATTTCTAACTTCCGGTCTGCCATACCCGCAAGTACCATATTATGTGTAACTATCACAAAGGTCTGCTCTAGTTCATCTCTGAGATCAAAAAATAGTTGGTGAAGTGTTTCTGCGCTGTGAGAATCCAGGTTCCCACTAGGTTCATCTGCAAATACTATTGCAGGATTGTTTATCAACGCCCTGGCAACTGATACTCGCTGCTGTTCTCCGCCTGATAGCTCGGATGGTTTATGATTCTTTCGTTTTTGAAGACCTAATTTTTTTAATAGCTGTAGTGCTTTTTGCTGAGCTTTTTTTTCTCCTTTTATAAATGCAGGCATACAAACATTTTCCAAGGCAGTGAACTCAGGAAACAAATTATGAAATTGAAAGATAAATCCAATCTGCTCATTTCTGAACCCAGATAATTTTTGCTTGGTTAGATTAACAAGGTTAACATTGTTAATTAAGATGGTTCCCTCATCAGGCTGATCCAAGGTCCCGAGAATATGCAATAAAGTACTTTTGCCTGCGCCTGAAGCCCCAACAATACTAACTACTTCCCCTTTTTCGACAAGTAAATCTATTCCTTTCAGCACTTTTAATCCATTGAAAGATTTGCGAACAGAAATTGCTTCTAGCATGGTGGCAAAGATAGTTTTTTATCTTTCGTAGAATATGTTGGAGAAATCTAATTGAAGAAACGCATCAGTAATTCTTCCACTTGATTATACGTTTTTGATGGTTTAGTTTCGCCTAAAAAACGCCTCATGAACATACACGAATATCAAGCAAAAGAAATTCTTAAATCTTTTGGAGTCTCTATTCCTGCAGCAGTTGTTGCCGACACACCGGATAAAGCTTTGGAAGCAGCAAAAGAACTGAATAGAGAGACGGGGACTAAATGGTATGTTATTAAGGCGCAAATCCATGCAGGGGGAAGAGGAAAGGGTAAAATAAATGAGACGGGGTCAAATGGTGTTGTTATTGCAAAAAATCTGGAAGAAGTTATACCAAAATCTAAAGATATACTCGGCGGCACACTAGTTACACATCAGACTGGACCTGAAGGGAAAAGGGTAAACAAAATCATGGTCACAGAAGATGTATACTATCCCGGAGAATCAGAGCCAAAAGAATACTATTTATCTATTTTGCTAGACAGGGCAAGTGGCAAGAACGTAATTATGGCTTCAACAGAGGGTGGTATGGACATTGAGACGGTAGCTGAAGAAACACCCGATAAAATCATTAAGGAATGGATAGATCCTGCAGTGGGTTTACAAGGATTTCAAGCTCGCAAAGTTGCTTTCTCATTGGGACTTACCGGAGAAGCATTTAAAGGAATGGTAAAGTTTATCTATGCGCTTTATAAAGCTTATGAAGGAACCGATGCTTCACAGTTTGAGATCAACCCTGTTTTAAAAACGTCAGATAATAAAATTCTCGCTGTAGATGCCAAAGTAAATATTGACGATAATGCTTTATTCAGGCATAAAGACATAGAAGAACTAAGAGATATTACCGAAGAAGATCCATTAGAAGTAGAAGCTGGAAAGTCTGATCTCAACTACGTAAAACTTGATGGCAATGTGGGTTGTATGGTGAATGGAGCTGGGTTGGCTATGGCAACAATGGATATCATCAAACTCTCTGGTGGTGAGCCTGCCAATTTCCTAGACGTTGGAGGAGGAGCAAATGCACAAACGGTAGAAGATGGTTTTAGGATTATTATGAAAGACCCCAATGTTAAAGCGATCCTTATAAACATCTTTGGAGGCATTGTCAGATGCGATCGAGTAGCGAATGGAGTAGTAGAAGCTTATAAAAATATTGGTGAAGTTAACATACCTATCATTGTAAGACTTCAAGGAACAAATGCGGAGGCAGGTGCTAGGATCATTGAAGAATCGGGACTTCATGTCACCTCCGCTATATTGTTAAAAGATGCAGCTCAAAAAGTTAAAGAAGTCTTGGCTTAAAGCTCTGAGTGGGAGAATTTTAAAAGAAAATGTTTTTCTTATGCTAGAATCCAAGTCCCTAAGACCACTATAATTTAATGTGAAGATTCTCTGACAGAGATACTAAAACAGCTAAGAAATACGCCAAAACAACATTTAGTAGTGGGAAGTTGGCGGGAGCTATAGATTATAGTTAGTGCTTAGAAATACGCCAAAAAAGTATGAAGATCTCGCAAATGTTTCCTTTTAAATCATATTTAGCGTATCTAGTGTCTCTAAGAAAACAGTATCTTTTGAAAGAAAACGATGTTTTTAGCTCATAGAGCGTGTTTTTTTGAAATTTCGATGCATAAATGGTCATTGAATCTATTTTTGAAATTTTAGTGAAAACGCAACAAAATCACAGGTTTACCTTCAATTCGTTCAAAATTCAGATGAATTTTTGAGAAATTGATTCCAAAGTGTAAAATAGATTCGATTCATTTTTTCGCTAAAAAACTACGCTGAGGGTGTCAGTAAGCGTGTTTTGTGCTTTTTCTTATAGACACTATCTATACAATGAACTCTACTTTATTTTGAAAATCTCCTTAACTCATTTATCCCGAGGATGATTAATTGGGGAACTTGTATCATTTTTTGGCCCAGTTATCTCTAAGGGTAACTGTACGATTAAAAACCAAATTTTCTGCGGTTGAATCTTCATCAACCCGAAAATATCCGATCCGTTCGAACTGCATTTGATCTCCGATCTTTACATTTTTTAAAGATGGCTCCAAGACCCCTTTTGTATTGATTTTTAAAGAATTGAGGTTTAAATGATTTTTAAAATCATCATGAATGGTTCCCATATTTTCAGTCTTAAAAAGACGATCATACATTCGTATTTCCGCATTGAGTGCATACGGGACGGAAACCCAACTCAGTGTCCCTTTTACTTTTTTCCCACTTGTATCTTGTCCACTTTTTGTATCTGGAAAGTATTCTGCGTGTAGTTCTTTAATACTTCCATCCTCTGCTTTTTTGTAACCAATGCATTTGATGATATAAGCAAACTTTAAGCGAACCTCGCGATTAGGACCTAAACGATACCATTTTTTTGGACTTGGCGGATCTTCCATGAAATCTCCATGATCTACATATATTTCTCGTGTGAATTGCATTGCTCTCACGCCAGCAGATGCGTTCTCAGGGTTGTTTACTGCTGATAAAATTTCTGTTTTTTCTTCTGGCCAATTAGTGATAATTACTTTGAGCGGATTCATGATTCCAAAAACCCGATTGGCTTTTTTGTTCAAATCTTCACGAACTGAATGTTCTAAAACAGCCACATCCGTCAATCCATTTCTTTTGGCTACTCCTATCTTGTCTGCGAATTTTCTAATTGATTCGGGAGTAAAACCCCTTCTTTTAATTCCCGAGATAGTAGGCATCCGAGGATCGTCCCATCCCTTTACATGACCAAGTTCCACTAACTCTCTAAGACTTCTTTTGCTTACAATGGTGTAACTAAGGTTCAGCCTAGCAAATTCGGTCTGTTCTGAAGGATAAATATCTATTTCCTTAATCAACCATTGATAGAGTGGCCGATGCACCTCAAACTCTAGTGTACATAGTGAATGCGTGATTTTCTCAATGGAGTCAGATTGACCATGAGCCATATCGTACGTAGGATAAATGCACCACTTGTTACCGGTCCGATGGTGAGGTACATGTTTTATCCTGTAGAGAATTGGGTCTCTCATATGCATGTTTGGAGAACTTAAATCGATTTTAGCTCTTAACACTCTTTCTCCGTCCTTAAATTCTCCGTCTTTCATCTTTTTAAAAAGCTTAAGATTCTCTTCAACAGGTCTATCCCTGTACGGACTAGGTGTTCCTGGTTGAGTTGGAGTTCCTTTTAGCTTATTAAATTCATCTCCGGAGAGGTCATCCACGTAAGCAGCCCCCTTTTCTATTAGTTTATTTGCATATTCAAATAGTTGGTCAAAATAGTCAGAGGCATAATATTCACGATCCTTCCAATCAAAGCCTAGCCACCTCACATTTTCCTTGATGGAATTGACATATTCTGTTTCCTCTTTTTCTGGATTGGTATCATCAAAGCGAAGGTTGCACTTACCTTTATATTTCTCAGCTAGACCGAAATTGAGACATATAGATTTAGCATGGCCGATGTGAAGGTATCCATTTGGTTCAGGGGGAAATCGTGTAGTCACCGATTGATGTTTCCCGTTCTTTATATCTTTCTCTATTATTTGCTCGATGAAATTCAGTGATTTTTTTGCTCCCTCCATGCTTGAAAATTAATGCGCAAAAATAGTTGCTCGCATTATCAACTACTTAATGGATTTTGGAACTTCTGACATTCACGTTAGTTTTCTTAATCAATGAAAATTCAAGTACAAACTAAAGTACACGCTAAACTAGCAGACGTAAAAAGAGGCTTTACCGAAAAATTATTTCTAAGACTAACTCCACCATTTCCACCAGTGAAACTTCAAAAATTTGATGGCTGTAATACGGGTGACCAGGTAATTTTAGAATTGGACTTTTTTCTTTTTAAACAAAAGTGGATTAGTAAAATTACGGAAGATGGACAAGACAATAAAAGATGGTATTTTATAGATCAGGGAGCGGAGCTTCCTTTTTTTTTAAAAAGATGGACACACCGGCATGAAGTAAGATCATCTGACAATCAGACGGTAATTTTAGATGATATCACTTTTTCTACCGGTACTGTTTTTACAGATTTGATCATGTATCCTTTACTTCTCGGTCAGTTTATCTATAGAAAACCTATCTATAAAAGAGTTTTCAGTCAAAAATAAGTTCCCAATATCCAACATCAATCCAGTGATCAAACTTATAACCTACCTCTTTAAAGTGAGCAATCTTCTTAAATCCAAGTGATTCATGTAGTATAACACTTGCATCGTTGGGTAAAGAAATTCCGCCGATGATTGCATGGTATCCATACACTCTCAAATCGTCCAAAAGTGCACGATAAAGTTTTTTGCCGTATCCTCTACCCAAAAAATCTCTTCGCATATAAATAGACGTTTCTGTGGTTTTAGAATAAGCCATTCTTTCATTCCATTTTGTTGCATAGGCGTAACCTACAACTTGTCCCTCATCTTCAAGTACCAACCAGGGTAAATCAAATGTATCTCTAACCTGCTTTATCCGAAGCCTTATCCTTTTTTCATCAACAGCGATCATTTCAAAGGTAGAATGAGAGTTCGCTACATAATAATTGTAAATATCAACTACAGAAGATGCATCCTTCAAGGTAATAGGTCTGACCATAAAATGAATATCATCAATCTCTACAAAATGTTATATTCAGATCAATTAAA
This sequence comes from Bacteroidota bacterium, assembly GCA_039026865.1. GTDB lineage: Bacteria > Bacteroidota > Bacteroidia > Cytophagales > Cyclobacteriaceae > Ekhidna. The sequence goes on from JBCCLN010000023.1 coordinate 5,765, forward strand.
TCGAGCAAAGGAATAATTGCATTATTTTATGTCTACCCGTTTTCAATGAAATTCTGAAGAACATTTATTCACTTTTCGGAGAAAAATAAGTTTTTCGTCGATCATTTACTGCGTTTCAAAGATTTCTTCTAGAAATCAAAAACACGTCTCTTATTTTCGAAGCGTATCATATCAACTATTAAAAATATTTGTTATGCTAAGCTTACTTAAACTCTACAAAGTAAACTCGTTACAAAGAAAGTATCATAAGCTGATGAAAGAAGCTTATGATCTTTCCAAAGATAACCCTGAGGAAAGCCTGAAAAAACAAAGAGAGGCTCGGGAAATACAGTTGCAAATTATTGCAAATCCTCTTTAAAATCTTATCGCCTGTAGAACGGATTGTATTTTTCATAGCACTCTTCAAAGTGTAATGAAGGATACTTTCCTTTTTTATTTTACTCTTCTTGCCAAGGATTCTAAACCTTGATAGTGCATTTTTGCGGTAAGATTAAACCCATGTGAGATTGAGCACAAACTTAGGATCATTAGCATTTCAACTGCATAAAGATAAGTTTAAGGAAGTTCATGTGGACATTGGAAAAAATAGAATATTTAGCATATGAAAAATCATATTTACGTTTTGTTGCTTTTTCTCATTTTTGGGTGTGCAACTAAGAAAGAAAAGCCCATTCAAGAACCTAACAATCTAAATTACAAAGCTCCTGCTCACCATATTGAAGCTTTGACAAAGGTATTCGATGCTCATGGTGGATATGAAAATTGGCGCAAAATGGAAACTTTATCTTATAACAAAGGGGAAGAAAGAACTATCACAAATCTGCAAAATCGTAAAATAAGACTTGAATCACCTAATCAAATAATCGGCTTTGACGGAGAGAACGTGTGGGTATCTCCGGATAGCGTTGACGCAAGTCAAGCGAGATTCTATCATAATCTTTATTTCTATTTTTTTGCTATGCCATTTGTTGTTGGAGATCCTGGTGCCTTTTACCAAGTATTAGATTCGAAAGAAATAAATGGAAAAATGTACGAGGGCCTTAAAGTATCTTATAATGATGGTGTTGGAGATTCTCCAGAAGATAACTACATCATCTGGTCAGATCCTGAAACTAACCAAATGGAGTGGTTGATGTACACAGTAACTTATCGAAGTAAAGAGACAAGTGAAGATTATAGATTGATCCGCTATGCCGATTGGAAAGGCTTTAATGGTGTTGTCTTGCCTCAGAGTCTTCAGTGGTTCCATTTTAGCAACGATAGCATTGGAAATCTTCGATCTGAAGTGATTTTTGAGAATATTGAATTATCAGATACGGCTACCGATTCCTCAATATTTGAAATGCCTGAGAATGCAAAGGTGGCTTCTAGATAGAAATCTGTTTAAGTTGGTTTTTCATAATATAATCTGAAAATTGACAATTTCCTTAGTGAAAACCTAACCAGTGGCGGGTTTATTCAAGTAATTGATTTACCGAAGTTGAATAGCATCCTTTGCAAAACTAGATTTTTGGTTCAAATCGAGGCTTTCAGAATTTCAACAACGTAGTTTACTGGCCGTAAATGAGGCTTTTGAAATTTGAGTAACGACGAGTTGGGTCAAAAGGCGGGTTTTTCAAAGGATTCTCATATTCATACTGAATGATTTTTATTCCTCAAATTTGGGGAAAGATGTTGTCCTCTCATGCGAAATCAATTCCCTTCTATTCAACGTGTTACCTCATCTCAATGAAAACACTCGAATTTTTGGGTCAAATTTCTTCTTGACACTACGCGGTATTGAACGCCTTGAGCAGAAACCTCGGGCGACTTTTTTATAAAAAGAACTTCCTCTACTTCTTTGATTCCTAGCCTGCTCTGCTTTTTTTGTTCATATATTTTACTACATATATCATAGGAATTCAAAAAATACACTTACCATGTCCGCTAAAATTCGGGAGCATCTTTTATTAAATCATTTGTTCCAGTAACCGCCTCAGGATCTATCTCATCTACTTAAATGATTCTTCTTTTTTAAAGTCGGCAACATAGAAATACAGATCTGATTGTAGAATTCAACCGGAGCCAAATAGATTTTAATAATCATTGGTTTCTTTGTGACCGGCTTCTCAAACAATCATCATAACAGCCGCTTTCTCAATAAAATACAGTAATTTCAAATTTTAATCAGTGTATGTTTATAAAAGTATTATATAGGATATGTGATTATCCGTGAAATAAAACTTTATACCTTAAATATTCTTTCAATTTAATAAATAACCTTGCGCCAAATCAAACAAGTATGAGTAATAGCTTATCAATTATTTTTTCTATAGCCATTGTTTGGGGATTTTCTCAAGAACGACGAATCGAATTTGAAGAGTATGATCTTGACAATGGCCTGCACGTTATTTTGCATCAAGACAACACAACTCCCATAGTTAATGTATCGGTCTTGTATCATGTTGGAGCTAAAAATGAACCAGAGGGAAGAAGAGGATTTGCCCACTTTTTTGAACATCTAATGTTTGAAGGATCTCCGAATATTGCGCGTGGAGATTTTTTTAAAATAATAGAAAGTGCCGGTGGTAGTTTAAATGCAAACACCACCAATGACCGAACGTTCTATTTTGAAACTTTGCCATCTCACCAATTAGAGCTTGGCTTATATATGGAGTCCGAAAGAATGCTTCACGCCACGATCGATTCTACAGGTATAGCCACTCAAAAGGAGGTAGTAAAAGAAGAGAAAAGAAGGAACTATGATAATCGTCCTTATGGTTCCATTCTTTCAGAAACATTTTCAAGAGTTTTTAAAGACACACCTTACGAATGGACGACTATCGGTGAGGTTGGTGATATTGAGGCTGCAACAGAAGAAGATTTTAAAAATTTCTTTGAAACCTTTTATGTTCCAAATAATGCCACCTTGGCCATCGCCGGGGACATTGACATAAAAGAGACTAAGAAGTTAGTTGAAAAATACTTTGGAGAAATTACTAAGGGCACAAAAGAAATTCCAAGACCTGAAGTGGAAATGAAAGAGTTAGGATTGGTAGAAGCAGAAGTTTTTGACAACATTCAACTACCAGCAGTAATTCACGCATATCAAATGGCTGAGCAGGGATCAGAAGATTACTACGCGATGCAAATGCTTACCACGCTTCTTTCTGGTGGTCAAAGTTCAAGGTTTCAAAAAGAAATTGTAGATAATCAACAACTTGCTGTAGCAGTCGGCTCTTTTCCGCTTGCGCTAGAGGATGCAGGCGTTTTTATTGCTTATGGGATATTGAACATGGGTAAAACTCCAGAAGATTTAGAGAAGGTGATGGACGCTGAGATTGCTCGCGTCAAGACAGAAGAAATCAGCGATAATGAATTTCAAAAACTAAGAAATCAAATAGAGAATTCGTTCGTTTCATCCAACAGCACTATGCGTGGTATTGCAGAAAGTCTTGCAGACTATCACGTTTATTTCGGAGATGCCAATCTTATAAACAATGAAATTGAAAGATATATGGCGGTTACCAAAGAGGATTTGCAAAGTGTAGCTAAAAAGTATCTTGATCCCAACCGGAGAGTTGAGCTGACCTATTTGCCCAAATCTGCTCAGCAGAAACCCGAAGAAGAAGAGGTAGAAGATCATTAATAGCTCTCAATCTAAAAAGTCAAAATGAAATCAAAATATATATCCTGCATACTTGTTTTAATAGGTTTATCGATGGCAGAAGCTCAAGTGGATCGGAGTAAGTTGCCCGAGCCGGGGATACCACGTCCTGTCAATATAGGAGAATACAAGTCCTTCGAATTAGAGAATGGCTTGAAAGTTTTTGTTATCGAAAACCATAAGCTTCCGAGAGTAAGCTATAATTTAGTTCTAGATAGAGAACCGATTTTGGAAGAAGATAGGGTTGGATATCTTTCTATGGTAGGTCAAATGCTGAGGAGAGGCACTGAAAAAAGAACAAAAGAACAGTTGGATGAAGAGGTAGATTTTATTGGTGCATCTCTCAGCGCTAGCTCTGCGAATGTGTTTGCTTCAGGACTCTCCAAATACAATGAAAAGATACTAGAGTTAATGACAGATGTCGCTTTCAACCCAACTTTCCCTGAGGAAGAACTGGAAAAGATTCGTACGCAGACCATCTCAAATCTCGCTGCTAACGAAGAAGATCCCGGGGCGATTTCGTCTAATTTAAGACAAGCTCTCGTTTATGGAAAAAACCATCCATATGGAGAAATTCAAACGAAAGAGACAACCAATAAGATCACGGTTGAAGATTTAAAAACCTATCATGACCAATATTTTAGACCCAACATTGCTTACTTGGCTATTGTAGGAGATGTTGATTTTAAAGAGACGCGGAAGCTTATAAAAATGTATTTTGGAAATTGGGAAAATAAAGCAGTACCAAATCCAACCTATAAGATTCCGCCGTTACCAAAAGGTAATATCATCGCTTTAGTAAACAGGTCCGGAGCAGTTCAATCTGCTATTAATATTACTTATCCTGTTGAATTAAAGATTGGTTCTGAAGATCAGATTAAGGCTAGGGTGATGAATCAAATACTAGGAGGTTCCGGGTCTGCTAAATTATTTACTAACCTGCGGGAAGATAAAGGGTATACCTATGGTAGCTATTCATCATTATCTGCAGATGAACTTGTGGGTAGATTTAATGCAAATGCGGAAGTGAGAAATGAAGTGACTGATAGCTCTATTTTTCAGATAATTTATGAAATGGAGCAAATGAAAAAAGGGGAAATCTCAAAAGATGAGATGAGACTAGCTAAAAACTCCATTGCGGGTTCTTTCTCAAGATCACTAGAAAGACCACAAACGGTGGCAAATTTTGCATTAAATCTGGCAAGGTATAATCTTTCCGAAGATTACTATTCTACTTATCTACAAAAGGTTCAATCTGTTTCTAAAGAAGATGTTCAAGCGATGGCCAATAAGTACTTGAAAACCGAAAACGCGTACATCATAGTAGTGGGTAAATCAAATGAGGTAGAAGACAAACTGAAGCCTTTTGGTGAGCTTAAGTACTATGATACCTATGGCAATGAAATAGATCCTTCTTTCTCTAAGCTTCCAGATGAATTAACTGTTCAGAATGTTTTCCGGAAATACATTGACGCAATTGGCGGGAAGGAAAAAATTGAAGCGATTAAATCTATAAAGATGAAGATGCAAAGCTCCGTAATGGGACAAACAATGGATATGGAGCTGAGCAAGCTAGCACCTAATTTATCGCTAACAGAAGTTAAAATGGGAGGTAATATTATTCAGAAGATCGTATTTGATGGGGAAAAAGGAGAAATGTCTGGAATGCAGGGAACTCAAGAAATTACAGGAGATCAAGCGCTTGACATGGCTATCAGTTCGGCAATTGTGGAAGAACTAGCTTACTTGAATGATGGCATAGAAGCTACGTTGTCTTCAATTGAGCAAATAGACGGAAGAGATGTTTATGGTATAGAGGTAAAATCTCCATCGGGAAAAACATCCATTCGGTATTACGATTCAGATTCTGGTCTTTTGGTAAGAGCATCAAACACAGTAGAAACGCCGCAAGGTGCTATGACAGTGACCAGTGAATTTAGTGAGTACAAGGAATTTGAGGGAGTTCTATTTCCAACGAAAATGACTCAACCTTTAAATCCGCAAATGAAGATGGATATCTCAGTCAATGAGATTTTGATAAATAAGGAAATTTCTGTAAATCTTTTTAGAATAGAATAAAGACAATTTTGTCGATTATAAAGGTAAAGATTTATCTATTTTTGCTTTCATCTGATATGAATTAATATGTTATGAAAAGAACATTTCAACCTTCAGTAAGAAAAAAAGTAAATAAACACGGATTCAGAAAAAGGATGGAAAGTGTGAGAGGAAGAGATATACTTGCTCGAAGAAGGGCTAAAGGTCGTAAAAGACTTACCGTATCGGACGGACTTCACAAAAAATAGCTTAGGCCAGATGGGCCAGTCTAAATATAGTTTTTCGAAAAAGGAAAGACTTTCAGGAAAGAAAAAAATCGAGGAACTGTTCAAAATGGGTTCCTCTTTTTATTTGAATACTTTTCAGGTTCGCTATTTCAGATCTAAAGATGAGGTTAATTACCATAAAGTATTAATATCCGTTCCTAAAAAGAACTTCAAAAGAGCGGTTGACAGAAATTTATTGAAAAGAAGAATAAGAGAAGCCTACCGGCTAAACAAATACCGGATCGAAAATATTAAACCGCTTTCCATTGGATTCGTGTATATTTCAAAGCATATTATAACTTTTCAAGAAATTCAAGATCAACTAATCCAGTGTCTTCAGCGTTTGAAATGAAATAATAAAAAACATATGATAAAAAAACTTAAAGTCTTAATTCCATCTTTATTTATTATTTCTCTATTAATTGCAGCCTCCAAGCCGTACGCAGACAGGTATTTCGAGATTTTGAAAAATCTCGACATTTTCGCTACACTATTTAAGGAGGTCAATACTCATTATGTAGATGAAATAAACCCTACGATCTTAATGAAGGAAGGCATCGATGAGATGCTTCAAACTTTAGATCCCTACACCAATTACATTGCTGCCGATGATATTGAATCTTATCGAATCATGACTACGGGAGAGTACTCTGGAATAGGTGCGGTAGTGGAACGAATGGATGGTGTGAGCACCATAGTTATGCCATATGAAGGTTTTGCAGCCTACGACGCAGGCCTAAAAGCCGGTGATCAGATCCATGCCATCGATGGCATACCATTAGAAGGAAAGACACAAGAAGAGGTTCGCTACCTCATGAAGGGTCAATCCAACTCTGAGATTACTTTGACGGTAAAAAGATATGGTCAATCAGAAATGTTCGACGTAAAAGTGAAACGGGAAAAAATCGCAGTAGATAGTGTGCCTTATACTGGGATGTTGGCTGATGATATCGGCTATGTAAGATTGACAAGTTTTACGCAAAATGTGGGTCGATCTATTGGAATCAAAGTTTTAGATCTACTAGAGCAAGGGGCTAAAAGTATCATCCTGGATCTCCGTGGAAACCCTGGAGGACTCCTGCACGAGGCCGTGAATGTCTCCAATGTATTTATAGAAAAAGGAAGAAAAATAGTCACACAAAAAGGGAAAGTAAGAGCCAACGACTGGACATACAACACATTGAATGATCCTGTAGATCCTAACCTTCCTGTGGTGGTCTTAACCGATAATGGTAGCGCTTCGGCTTCAGAGATTGTATCCGGAGTGATGCAAGACTATGATCGGGGCGTTTTAGTAGGTAGGAAGACGTTTGGCAAAGGGTTAGTACAAATTGAACGGCCTCTATCATACGATGCGGTAGTAAAAATTACCACAGCAAAATATTACACTCCAACAGGAAGGTGTATCCAGGCTATAGACTACAGTAATAGAAACGAAGATGGAAGTGTTGGGAAAATACCTGATTCCTTAAAGAATGAATTTAGAACACTCAACGGAAGAAGAGTTTTTGACGGTGGAGGGATTGATCCGGATGTTGAGGTAGATGCACTGGAATACGCACCGATAACTAAAAGCCTCCTCATCAACAATTTGATCTTTCACTATGCAACAGAATACTATTACCAAAATGAAGACCTACGCCCCTCAAAACCCAACGATGTCCGCTTAAACGATGATGACTATAAGGTATTCTTAGACTGGCTTTCAAACAAGGAATTTGATTATGTAACGAAAGTAGAAAAGAGAACTGAGCAGTTGATCAACACGGCTAAATCAGAAAAAAAATATGATCAGCTTAAGAAGTATTTGGATAATCTGGAAAAAGCTTCAAAACACAATAAAAATGAGGATCTGGTGACTTTTAAGGAAGAGATTTTAATGTTGTTGGAACAAGAAATTGCAGGACGTTATTTTTATGAAAGAGGAATCATCGAATCTACTTTTGGTAAAGATCCAGATGTACAAACTGCCGTTGAAATTCTAAATGACCAAGAGCGATATAAAGCTATTTTAAAACAAAATTGATGTGGCATTCATTCTGAGTATAGAAACTTCTTCAGATGTTTGTTCGGTGGCACTTCATAAAAACGGATTACTCATTTCCAACCAACTTCATAAAATAGACAAATCCCACTCATCATTGCTTCCCCCTATTGCAATAGAAGTATGTAAGGAAGCAAATGTTACTTTGAAAGAGCTAGAAGCAATAGCAGTTTCAGAAGGTCCGGGAAGTTATACTGGATTACGAATTGGTGTGTCAACAGCTAAAGGGTTTGCTTATACGTTAGGTATTCCTGTCATTACGGTTCCCACTATTGATATCATGCTTGAAGCAGTTAGAGGGAAGTTTCAGGGAAAGTACCTCCTTTGTGCTATGATGGATGCGAGAAGAATGGAGGTGTATGCTAAAATGGAAGATCAAGATGAAAAGGAAATTTGGCCGCTTCAAGCTATGATTTTGAGTCAGGATTCATTTGTTGATCTTAAAGAAACTATCTACTTATTCGGGAATGGAATGCCGAAATTTAGGGAAATAGTTACTCAGGAAAACCTGATTTTTATCGATGAGATTTATCCGGACGCTGTGAATATGGGAAATATCGCTCATGGGAAATATCAGGCTAAAATCTTTGAGGATGTTGCCTACTTTGAGCCGAACTACCTAAAAGAATGGCAAACTACAACGCCAAAAAAGAAGTTGATTTAGTATGGAAGAAATTGTTAATAGAGTAGCAAAAAGTCCTTTACTTTCAGTGGATTTAGAAGAATATCTTGATTGCGGAGAGAAGGTAATCTTTGACCTCAAAGATATTTTGTATCAAGGAATGATACTCAGAGAAAAGGATTTAAGGGCATTTATAAAAAATTGTGACTGGTCAGAATACTCAGGAAAGAATGTTGGGCTATACTGTTCTGTAGATGCTATCATTCCCACCTGGGCATACATGTTATTAGTTTCAAAGTTGAAAGATCACGCAAATGTTGTGGTTTACGGCGATAAAGATGCAATTGAAAAGGCAATGATCGAAAAAGCAATAGAAAAATGCATGAAGGAAAATGATTTCGATGAGAAGAAAGTTGTCATAAAAGGCTGTGACAATATCCAAAACAGAGAGTATGCTTATACACTAATAACTGAAAAGCTATTATCAAAAGTGAATAGCTTAATGTATGGTGAACCCTGTAGCACTGTTCCCATTTTTAAACGAAAAAAAATGACATTTCAATCGTCAGTCAAAGATAAGAATCCTACAAATGTCTGATTATAAATAAGTTAGTACTTACATATTGAACTAACTTAAAAGAATAAACTAACTCGCATTATTCACCACAAATAGTGTCGTATTGATTTACCGTAGTTGAATAGCATCCTTTGCAAAACTGGATTTTTGGTTCAAATCAAGGCTTTCAGAATTTCAAAAACGTAGTTTACTGGTCGTAAATGAGGCATTTGAAATTTTAAGTAACGAAGAGTTGGGCCAAAAGGCGGGTTTTTCTAAGGATTTTAATATTCATACTGAATGATTTTTGATTCCTCAAATTTGGGGAACGGTGTTAGCATCTCATTCGAAATCAATTACCTCCTATTCAACGTGTTACCTAATCTCAATGAACAACACCCGAATTTTTTCATCTAACTAAAATGCAACTAATTGAAAATCAAAATCTTATAAAAGCACTTTTAGTTAGCTATTTTATGTTACATCGCCGCCTCAGCGCTATGACCTCACTTGAAAGATTGAAACAAAAATGTTAAATGCACCTTATCATCAATTAAGAAAATGTCTTATCGCTCAATGTACAAAATTACAGCTTCCAATAGGTGACCCATCAGGTGCTTTGATGGTGCTAGGTAATTCAAATTTATCTGGCTCTTCAAGAAATCGTTCGATATGATCTGTTACATATTGATAATAAATTCCATCGTCGTTGGTTTGTTGCGATGTTCTTTTCGATGCAAAAACCTGGATATTTTTTATGGAAGCCATAGCCTTCGCTTTTACCTCGCCATATGCCCGACTACTGGTGGCTAGCTTCATTAAGTGACTCAGCATCTCCATTTCAACGACTCTTTGCAAGGTTCTATCCAGTTTGTTTGAAGAAGGATTCATCCAAACTATACTAGTTATCTTTTCTAAAACTTGATCAACCCCCGGTTGATCTGCGTTTCTCACTTTAAAAGACAATAACCGATTGAAACGATCGGTATTGAAGATGAAGCTAAAAGGCACGCTAGAAGCAGTTTCTGCTGCTGCAAGGTAATCGAATGCAGGTCCTGTTTTCGATTGGAAGACTTCTCTAGAACGAGGATAACCAAAAGCCCTTGGTGGAATTTGACCTAATAATGATTCTGGTAATTTGAGTTGATTGGGATGTACCGTATTTAACAGTGCTTCCAGCGCAGCCATTTGTTTAGTTGATGAAAGCATTTCTGTGACCACCTCATCACCCCCTCTTAAAGCATAGCTGTAATTCATTCCCCCAATAAGTTTGGATGTAGCGTCTACTTGATATCGATGAAACAGATACATTGGCACTAATACCTCCTCAAGACTGCTCATAGGCATGTTATTGCGAATTGCTTTTTCAGAAAAGTCATCTAAAATCTTCCTTCTTATTTTCATCATTCTGTTAAGTTCAACTGCTGCGTTGGTTCCATTGTCCCAAAGGTGAGCTTCTGCATGGAGCCCATTTACCGGCCTGGCATCCTGATCGGTAATGTATTTCAGCCCGCGGGCAAAAGCATCGTTAAGAATATTATCAAGTTCAACTTGATCTTCACCTGTAGAAAAATCGCTGTATCCGTATTTTATAGTGACTTTATCCCATTCTCCTATTTTGTTATCATAAGCTTCACTTAAATCGATTGTTCCATTTTCATCTAGACGAATATATGGATGAGGATAGTCCATTACGGAAGCTCTATCGTTGACGCTAGCAGAATAATTGTGCACTAAACCAAGTGTATGCCCAACCTCATGAGCTGAAAGCTGACGTAACCTTGCAAGGGCCATTTCAGTCATTTCACTGGGTTGCTCATCGCCATTTTCATACGGTTGAAGGAGGCCTGTCGCAATTAAAAAATCTTGCCGAACTCTTAAAGATCCCAGGCTCACATGTCCTTTGATCATCTCGCCCGTCCTAGGATCGGTGACGCCGCTGCCGTAGCTCCAACCTCTGGTAGACCTATGTACCCATTGAATAACATTGTAGCGAACATCCAGTGGATGAGCATCTTCAGGTAAAAGCTGTACTTGAAAGGCATCTTTATATCCAGCTGCTTCAAAAGCCTGATTCCACCAACTAGCCCCTTCAATAAGCGCTGATCGAATGGGTTCAGGTGCGCCACGATCCAAATAGTAAACGATGGGTTCTACCGGTTCGCTCATTGCTGCAGCCGGATCTTTCTTTTTGAGTCGGTGACGAACAATAAATCGCTTAATGAGCGGCTCATCTATTGGTGTAGCATAATCTTGATACGAAATATTGAAGAAACCACACCTGGGATCAAAAACTCTGGGTACATAATCATCATCCGGTAGCTCAATGAATGAATGATGCGTCCGTACGGTCACCGCATTTGGGGTTGGAGTTACTGACCTTAACCATTGGCCTTTTGCATCTCCTTTAAACGTCAATAATGCCTCAAACTCTGTATTCTTAGGAAAATTAAACGTTCCTTCCATGTAGATAGCAGACCGTGATTTGTCTGTACTGTAGTTTCCTTGATTAGACCTTCTCAATCTTGCGCTTACGCCGTGTGAATCGCGCAGTAGCCAATCTGTCATATCGATTAAAAAGGCGTTGTTGTTTTTACTTTTAATTTCCCAGCCTCCTAGTATGGAGCTTGCGAATGCTTCTGCTACGGATTGTACTTCATCTTGATTTTCACTTACAGCACGGTAATCATAATTCGGTTGAATGAGTAAAAGCTTGTTTCCGTGTTTTTCGAATTTCACAACCCGCTCATCGTCTAATTGGCCCCTGTCTAGCCCTATATCATTTGAACCTATACCCGCAGCCAAGGAGTTTACATATAAGAACTCCTGGCCAGGCTTATCCACTTCCAGCAAAATTTTCCCTGTTTCTTCGTCATAGTAGAAATTAAAATACCCTTCCTGCTTTTGCATTCCCACGGTGAAAGTTTCAATACTATTTTTTGAGGACGAACTGACATCTGAGGTGACCGGCTGATCTACCTTACACGATGATATAAAGATGAATAGAATAGGAATTAGATTTTTCATTAAAGGTTTTAGTTTTAGATTCCTTAAATATAAACATTGGAAAGCCTATATTTTATAGCAATCGTGCCACCCAAAGATATTCAACTTGAAATCACCTTGCTAAAACAAGAGATTGCGAAAAAGTATGGAAGTAAGCACGCTTTGAAATCACCCCCACATATCACATTACATATGCCCTTTAAGTGGAAAGACAAGAAGTTGGATCAACTCGGAAATGCTGTAAAAGACATGAATACACAACTAGTTCCATTTAGATTGGTGCTAAAAGATTTTAATTACTTCGAACCTCGTGTAGTCTACATTAATGTGGTCAAGAACCTCACACTAGAAGAATTACAAAAGAAGATATTAGATGAGTGCAGAAAAAAACTTAAGCTCAACAATGCCAACTATAAAAACCAACCCTTTCGCCCTCATGTGACAATTGCTTTTCGGGACTTAAAAAAGCAGATGTTTTATAGAGCGAAGGAGGAGTTTGAGAAGAGAGCTTATAGTGGTAAGTTTGGAGTGAAGAGAATTGAGCTATTGAAGCATGATGGTAAGAAATGGAATGTGCTTTGAATTTCTTAGGATTGTAGGATGAAGAATATAATACTATTGACATTACTGATTAATTCGATCCAAACATATTCTCAAGAGTATGATTCAATTGCTTTCAATGCAGAAAAGTTTATCGAAGTTGAAGAATCTGCGCAATTTCCCGGAGGACTTAATGGATGGACTAAATATTTAAAGGAAAATTTGAAATATCCGAGGGAGGCAAGAAGAAATAACATAACAGGAAGAGTATTTTTAGAATTCGTTGTTGAAGAGGACGGAAGCGTTACAAACATTAAAGTGTTGAGAAGTCTTGGTTATGGTTGTGATAAAGAGGCAATACGCTTGTTATCTGAAACGCCGAAGTGGATTCCAGCTAAAGCCGATAACAAACCTGTAAAACAAAAAATGCTTCAAGTTTTATTATTTAGACCACACTAAGTATTACTAATATATTTAGTATTTTTGATTCATGAGACATTCGGGATCTGCTGACTTACCACTTCATAATGGACATGTCCCCAAATGGCTTGCTAAACGAATGGCTAAGCTTGGCGGGGCAATAACCGAAGCGATTTTAATTGAATTTGGCAAAAAAGCATTCATTCAGCGAATGAGTGATCCAGCCTGGTTTCAGTCATTGGGCTGTGTTTTAGGAATGGACTGGCATAGCTCAGGAATTACCACCTCGGTGATGGGTGCGTTGAAATCAGCGATCAATCCAAGAGCCAAAGAAATGGGAATTTACATCTGCGGTGGAAGAGGAAAGTATAGTCGGAAAACACCTGAAGAGTTATTAACAGTTGCTGATCAAACCGGACTAAATGGCCACTCTTTGGTAAAAAGCAGCAGATTAGTCGCAAAAGTTGACAACACCGCAATTCAAGATGGCTTTCAGATATACCTTCATTCTTTCATACTTACGGATGAGGGTGATTGGTCTGTAGTGCAGCAGGGCATGAATGGTGTTTCTGGTTATGCGCGTCGATATCATTGGTCTTCGATCAATCTGGAAAGTTATGTGAATGAGCCTCATGAGTTCATTTACGGAAAAAATCAAGGTCAAATCGTAAACTTAACTCATGCAAAAGCCCAGGAGACAAGACAATCTATTTTAGCGGTTGGAAAAGAAAAACCCGAAATAATGCTTAATGAGATCCGAAAAATTAAGCTCCCGCAACATCATAACGTAAAACACAAAGATGTAGATCTAAAACGGCTTGGAGCGGTTTTAGCAGTTGCGAATGAGTTGCCTTCTAATCAGTTTGAAGACCTGCTTTTAATTCAAGGACTGGGGCCACGGACACTTCAGTCATTAGCGCTCGTAAGTGAAATAATTTATGGCACTCAATCACGGTTCAAAGATCCGGCACGATTTTCTTTTGCGCATGGAGGCAAAGATGGTCATCCTTTTCCCGTGCCAACGAAAGTGTATGATGAAAGTATTTTGGTTTTAAAGCAAGCTATAGGAAAAGCAAAGCTTGGACATTCGGATAAATTGAAAGCCTTGAATGCGCTAACAACAGCTTCTCAATGTATAGAAAAGGACTTTAAACCAAAGGGCAACCTAGATGACCTTATTCAAAAGGAAAGAAATGAGTCTTGGAAATACGGAGGTAAAACCGTCAATGGATTTGTGAAGAAACCTAGATCGGTTCAAAGTTCTTTGTTTGAATAACATGCATGAATATGTAATATTTGTAAGAAAACGATCTCTTTTGCTAAGGGAACGATATTTGTAGCTCATGAAACAAGTTTTTTCCTCTGGTAAAAGATGGGTAAGAGGAAAGGATCGCCTATTTGAGATTGAGCGATGTGAACGGGGAATAACCTTAACCCTCATTATTCACCACAAATAGTGGCGGATTGACGGATTGATTCAAGTAATTGATTACAACAGTTCAGTACTTACACTGAATGATTTTTGATTCATCAAATTTGAGGAACGATTTTGTCATTTCATTCGAAATCAACTAACCTCATATTCAACATGTTGTATCATCTCAATAAACAGCACCCGAATTTTTCCATCTAACTAAAATGCAACTATTTGAAAATCAGAAATTTACAAAAGTACTATTAGTTAGCTATTTTACGTTACATAGCCGCCTTAGCAGTGCAATGTCTTGAAATTCGGGTTAACCAAAATAATAAACTCGGTTTGACGCTAGTTCGATATCGTTAATTATCTAGAGTTAAGTTTTTTCGCTCTCTTTTCTTTGTAATAAGACTTATCCGCAACGTAAATTGTTTTTTCAATCTCACAATAGACACTTCCTTCTTTGCTTTTAATTTCTACAAGTTTTATAATATCAAGTTCTTTTTTGTTCCTTACATTCTCCTTTAAATCGTTTATTTCATTTTCCGAAAATTCAAAAACGACAAATGCATCAGCATTGGCCGGGCGTTTAAATTTGACTGTAGATGACTTGTCCCAAATAATGTAGTCCATTCCAAGAATCTGAATCAACTGTACCATATAGATAGGGTCTGTAGCAGAAAACATACTTCCCCCAAACATCGTCCCTGCATAGTTCCGGTTTTTATAGGATAAAGGAATTTTCACTTTCACACACCAAAATCCTGGTGTTACGGATGTCACCTTACCCGTGGACCTACGATACATCGGAGACCAATTGAAAAAGAATTTCAATAGCTTATGGGAGCTATTTGGGAAATAGTTTTTTGCTACACGTGAAAGGAATTGATACATATAAAGATTGAAATTACCATTTTGTGTTTATGGTTTCACGTTAAAACAGTTTCTTTTTAATAGCATATATAATTCCTCTCCGAAAAGTCGATTTTCAGAAACAGATTATTTTAATAAGGGCAAATAACTTTTTATGATTTATTGAGTATCCCCGATAAAATATCCTGAACTCCTCGATAAAAACCCGAAAAAGAGTTCAAAATAAAATCACCAGCCGCTTTTGTTATGTTTTCGACTGAAATGGACATATGTTACCTATCTTCAGTGACCAGATAGTTTTTAATCCGCACAAAATTGATGGGAGAGCTTTTTCGAAACACTCCTATAATTTAAATTTCACATAATACTTTAACACACAAAAAATATAAACTTTTCGGAGTGGACTCATTATTAGAATTTAGGGAAAAATCTTATGCTTTAATTATTTCACCATTAGAAGCCATTCCGTTAGTAATTCTTATGGGAGTCTGAGATAATTTCTCTCCACCCTTGATCCCAAAATCTAATGTTCTTATAGGGAATGGAATAGTAATATTATACTTATGGAATGCTTTTTTTATGGCTATGATTGCGTCACTTCTAGCCTTTAGATATCCGGGTTCATTAGGATATTTTACCCAAAGCATTAATGTGAAATTGATGGAACTGTCTCCAAATGCATTGTAAAATATATTGATTTCTTTGCCCGGTAATAAATAGGGTAACGTATTTACAGCATTAATAACAATTTGCCTCACCTTTTCCAAATCCTCGGCATAAGAGACACCTACCTCAAGGTCAATTCTTCTTTCGTACGTTTTTGTAAAGTTGGTAACTGGCGATTGAAAAACATCTTTATTTGGGATAATAACATGTAATCCTTGAAAGGTACGAATAACGGTAACTCGCAAATCTATTTTCTCAACTATACCTACAAACTCTTTGGTTTGTATGATATCACCAACTTGTATGGGTTTTCTGAAGGCCATAAGAATGCCTGATATAAAGTTGGCTGTAATATCTTGGAAAGCAAATCCTAATGCTAAACCTATGATTCCTGCACCTGCTAATAAAGACGTAACCGTTTGTTCTAAGTGCAGAAGATTTAAAGCTACGATCAAACCAATCCCTAATATGATTAAATACGTAAGTGAAGAGAATAAATTATTAATTGCATGTTTATCTGAAATACGATTTAAAATTTTTGTTGTAATGTTTTTTGTTAGTCTTGCAATTACATAAAATAAAATTAACATGGTTACAGCAACGATCACATTTGGTAACATGGAAGTGAGTACAGTAAGCCATCTTTCGAGCTTGGATAGCAATATTTCTAATGCTCGGTTGAAGTCAAAATTCATTACGACTGATTTAGGTTAAAAAATTTAAGCAAGACGGAATGCCTTGCTCTATTGAGATAAGAAAATGTATTTGTTTATTGCTGTGAGAAAGCGGTCATCATCCAGTGATTTTTTTCCGTCTTTTTCACGAAACTTTTTATCATGTCTTCTGTACCACTATCACCTTTGTCTATGGCTTGTTCAATTACATTAAACATAAACTCCAGTAAAATTTCATAATCTTTGATAATTTCTTGAACCATTTCCATGGCTGTTAGATCGGTTCCTGATTCTTTAATTGTGCTGGTTTCTAAGTATTCTCTCATTGTGCTCAAAGGTGTTTGTCCAAACACTCTAATCCTTTCAGCTATATCATCAATTGCTACTTTAGCCGCATTGTATTGATCTTCGAATTTTTCGTGTATATCAAAAAAATCACCACCTTGTACATTCCAATGAAAATTTCTTAATTTTTGATAATGTACACTGTAATTTGCAAGGAGTTTATTTAAAGCTTCTATCAACTCTGCTGCTTCTAACTTAGAGTATCCAAGTCTGGCATATGATTTCCTCGGGGCCTTTTCAATTTCTAAAATGTCTTCTACGTGATTATTCATAATACTTAATTTTAATTCATGATGATAAATGCATAATACGTTCCAAACATCTAATTAGCTTTTAAATGTATTTCTGAAGATTTTCCGTGAAATAATTGAGGAGTATATGCTCAAAAGTGTGGTAATTATTCTACACTTAAGGATTGATATAGATGCCAATTCATTGGATAGGCAACCTAATAGTGAATTGCGTTCCGATGCCGAATTCACTTCCAACTTCTATATTACCTTTATGACTATTAATAATATTTTGTACGGTTAGTAATCCAAGGCCGGTTCCTTCTTTCCTATCGGTAAAAAAAGGTTCATACAACTTGTTCATTTGATCCTGAGTTAGTCCTCTTCCATTGTCACGAACAGATATGATGGCCCAGTTATCAGAATGTTTCGTTTCTATGGTTAAGACTCCTTGTTCTGGCTTCATAGCTTCAATAGCATTAATAAACAGGTTTAGCAATGCTATTTTAAGCTGATCCTGATCTATTAAAACGGTTGGGAGGCTTTCTATATATCTTTCTTCGAGTTGCATGTTCTGCAATCTCAATCGATCTTCTATAAGCTTTAATGTATTTTTAATGATTTGGTCAAGGGGTGTTTCTTTAAGTTCCAATTCTTTCGGTTTGGAAGAATTAAGCAGGTCTGTGATCAATTTGCTTACACGATCAGTATTTCTTTGGATGATGTTAAAGTAGAGTTCAGCATCTTCAATTTCTTTAGGAATTTCATCTTTGAGTTGCTCGAGTGCTAATGTTATATTGGTTAATGGGTTACGCACTTCATGCGCAATAGTTCGAGCGATTTTACCTGTCATTGATAATTTCTCCGCGATTATCAACTCTTTCTCTGCTTGTTTGCGTTTGGTGATATCCCTGATCACCCCGATAAAAGCTTTTTCTTCTGTTTTGCTTCTAGTAAGGGCGACACTATTAATCAAGCAAAATTTGGTTGACCCTGTTTGATGGGTAAGTTTTGTCTCAAATTCTTCTATCTGTCCACTATCAAGCAATAGTTTTCTAAAATAACGATAGGAATCTTGGTGTGTAAAAAGCTGTTCAATTTTCATATAAATCAGCTCATCTTTCCTAAAACCAGAAAGCTGTTCTAGAGATGGGTTTACCTCTACAAAAGTGAAATCTCTATCAACAAGAAAAATTGCATCGATAGATTCATCAAACAACTGCTGGTATTTTTTTTCTTTGATTTGTAAATCCAGCATAGCCTCCTTTAAATCAGTGATATCCTGAAATGTCACCGTAAATCCATCTCTTAGCTTAACGGCAGATATTTTAAACCATTTATTGATTTTTTCGCCAGGATAGTATTGTTCGAATGCTTTGAAATTTCCGGTTTCCACTACTTTAACATATTTAGCAAAAAGCCCTGTATCTTTATTGCCTGGCATGATCTCTAGCAACCTGGCTCCATGTAACTTATCGGTGGACAGTCCTACGATCCGCTCAGCTACATCGTTCGTGAAAATCCATTCAAAATCTATGATCTTTCCATTCTCATCTCTTATTGCATTGAAGGCCATAATACCATTAAAAGCACTGTCTAAGATGCTTTTAAGTAGATCTTCAGTCGTACCATCACCTTTGTTTTTGAATTGTTCAAGCATATTTTCTCAGGATAGGTCGTATTATTTTCTAGAATACGTTACAATCAGAACTATTTAATTTAACCAAATTAAAATTATCATTTATTCAAGGGTCACTTGATTGATGCGGTTCCAGCTTCCGGTATTCCTTTTGTTTTTAGGCAAATTGAAATAAATAGTATTAGAGATACACATAGAGGGATTTTGAATAACCTATCAGTTAAAGATTACTTCAAGGTATACGTGATTGTTTAACCCAAATTTCAAGGTATGGTAAAAATAACATAGAACAGCTAACTTCCCGCGGCAGCCATGCAAGCCTATGAATTTAATGGTGATTTGATCCCTACCCGCATTTTGGATGGAATGTAAACCCTTAATTGAGAAATAATCAGGGCTTTGAAACATTCATTGGAGATGAAGCATCGTATTTAAATCCCGTATGGAATAACGTAAGTACTCAACTACCTTCTCTTAGCTGCATTATGGTAAAATCATAAAATGAATATTAACCCGCATTATTCCCTTAGTGCGAGCTTGTAGCTCGTACCCTTACAGATAGTCTATTTCCAATTCCCCTCCAGAACCAGAATAATCCATTGCACTGCTATACCTCCAATGCTCCGGTTCTGATACAAAACCAACGACAA
>JBCCLN010000024.1:0-25409 GCA_039026865.1 Bacteroidota bacterium
GTTCGCTTTCGCTCCTCTCTTTTCTCCTCACATGACAGGTCTTGCCTGCCTTTTCTGTCTTCGCTTCATACCCCAAAGTTACCTTTGACGCATCAAGACAGTTGTTTAACCCGAAAATTCGGGTGTTATCCATTGAGATGAGGTAACACGTTGTATATAAGGTAATTGATTTCGAATAAGATGACAAAATCGTTCCCTAAATTTGAGGAACCAAAAATCATTAAGAACGAACATTAAACTACTGTAAATCAGTTACTTGAATCAGCTCACCACTATTTGTGGTGAATAATGCGGGTTAATGAGCACTTCGTAAAGGAGGATGGTCATAGGAACATAAATTTGACTGTTTAAAGCTCTAATAAAGAACAATGTTCTTTATTTTTACTCACGACATGCAGGTTTTAAAAGACAATTCAAAAAAAGTAATCCTGGAAGTCGCTAGGAAAGAATTTCTTAAAATTGGTTTTAGACATACATCCATGCGAGTGATTGCCTCAAAATCTGAAATAGGATTAAGCAACATCTACAATTACTTCAAGAATAAGGATGAAATCCTACACGTTCTAGTCGCTCCCCTCTTAGCAGCATTTGAGAAAATCAAGGAAGAGCATAATGAGGAGAAATACCTGACTATTGACGCATTTTTTTCAAGAGATTATCACAAAGAAAGTGTGAACATGTGGCTAGATCTGTATAAAAATTTCAAAGAGGAACTTTTCCTGGTCTTTCACCGATCCGAAGGTTCAAAACTTGCCTCATTTAAAGAAAATATGATAGATGACGTTACTGATATGAGCTTAACTTACCTCGCTGAAATGAAAGCGAGGTATCCAAAACTGCACGTAAATATTTCAGACTTTTTTATTCGTATATCCATCAGCTGGTGGTCGAGTGCATTAGAAAAACTTGTGGCAGATGAATTTTCAGAAGAAGAAGTCACACAATTTCTGCACGAGTACGTGGAGTATTCTACAGCAGGTTGGAAGTCGTTGATGAACGTTTAACTTTTTGATTAACCAGAACACTGTTCGTTATTATAATGCAAATAGATAAAAAAAATAAATCAGAAAAACGTCGTGATTCTTCAGGGATCGGACGATTGCTTGTCCTGGCGGGTGAACGAAAGAAAATGCTCATCCTCTCGGGATTGCTTGCACTGATACATGCTGCATTGGGTCTGATTCCATATATTATTGTATTTTATATTCTTAGTCAGCTTCTACAGACGGGTACTGGAAGTATTTCTCTATCATGGTTTTTTTGGGCGTTGACAGCAGTTACAGGATCGGCATTTTTGCTATACGGTTCCGGGATGGCTTCTCATGTGGCTGCCTTTAATATATTATATGACCTACGTACAAAAATTGCTGACAAATTAGGTAGACTCCCTCTTGGCTATGTCAGTTCCAGTAGTTCGGGGAGGTTTAAAAAAATCATTTCTGACGATGTAGAACGGATCGAGCAGTTTGTGGCGCATGGCATTCCTGACGTGGTAAAAGCTATATTTCTTCCACTTCTTACGCTAGGGTTTCTGTTTTCCGTAGATTGGAGATTGGCGCTCGTTAGTCTTTGCCCTTTAGTTGCCGTAATCTTTGCCTCGATGTATTCCTTTTCTACACCTAGGTCAAAGGAGCTTATGGATAAATATCATCTATCTCTCGAAGAAATGAATAGCGGGATTGTCGAATTTGTGCGTGCGATGCCTGTGATGAAGATTTTTGGTCAGTCAGCCTCCAATTTCAAAAAGTTTAGTGATACGGTACATGAATTCGAGCATTTTGTAGGCAAATGGTTGGATGAGTCAGCAAAAGTGTGGGGAATATTGATGAGCCTCATAAATAATGCCTTAATTCCGTTACTTATTACAGGATTGATCTTATACTTTAACGGTAGCTTATTACTAGCCGTATTTTTCCTATTCCTGATTCTGGGAGTGGGATACATTCGTGTTCTTTTTGTCCTGTCCACATTTGGCCCTCAGATTACCATGATCAGTCAAGGACTAAAGCGCATTGATGAAATCCTTTTTAATGTGCAAGCGCATACCTACGGAAGTGATTCTATTAGTGCCAATTATTCCGTCACTTTCGATGAAGTTGGCTTTTCTTACCATGCTGGACATCCAGTGTTGAAAAAAGTCAGTTTTACAGCACCTCAAAATACCATTACGGCATTGGTAGGTCCCTCCGGGTCTGGTAAATCAACACTTGGGCAACTCGTCCCTCGGTTTTATGATGTGTCAGAGGGAGCCATAAGTATCGGAAATCAACACCTTGCAGAAATTGATAAACACCATCTCATGAATGAGGTGGGGATCGTCTTCCAAGACAGCATGATGTTCTATCAAAGCATGCTAGATAACATCAAAATGGGGTCTGATAGTACGATTGATGAAGTAATGGCAGCGGCCAAGGTTGCACACTGTCACGACTTTATCATGCAGTTACCCAAGGGATATGATACTCATTTTGGGGATAAAGGGGTCCATTTGAGCGGTGGAGAACAGCAGCGCATACAGCTAGCGAGGATAGTATTAAAAGACCCAAAGATCCTTGTACTGGATGAGGCTACCGCTTTTTCGGATCCCGAAAATGAGCACTTGATTATGCAGGCCTTTAGTAAAATAATTCAAAATAAAACGGTCATTATCATCGCTCACAGGCTATCCACAATCATTAATGCGGATCAGATCATCGTTTTAGAGCAGGGAAAAGTTGATGCAATTGGTGAGCACACGGAATTACTAAAAAACAGCCATCTCTACCGGAAAATGTGGAATGCACATCAGCGTGCGAAAGAGTTTGAAATCATTTACGAATAAATCATGATCAGAAACATTATTTACCTATTCAATTTCACCCATATCAATATCAAGCGTATTTTTCTGGGGGAGTTATTCCACGGTTTTCTGTTGGCTTTGCCTACGGGCATGCTCTTACTTGTGATTTGGGAGCTTTTTTCAGACGCTCCCAACGAATCGTACTTGTGGAAAATTACCGGAATCATGTCTCTTTCATTCATAGTACAACTGCTTGTAGCCGGTAAAATCTACGTTTACACCAATAAGATGACCTATCGCATGTGCTCTACACTAAGGTTAAGCCTAGGTGATCGACTACAAAAGCTGCCATTGGGATACTATAAAAAGCGAGATCCTGGAGATTTAGCATCCATCATACTTCAGGATGTTACCAATGTGGAGACGATTTTGGGACATGCTCTTCCCAACATTTTTGGATCCATCTTCGGCACCTTTTTCCTTTCCCTATTTTTGATCAGCACTGATTGGCAAATGGCAGTCATTCTTCTCTTCGCCGTGCCTTGCGCATTCTTACTGGCTTTTGCTGCCACCCTTTTAATGAAAAAATTGAGCCACTCACAGATTCATTATCGAAATGAAACCGGAAGCAGATTCATCGAATACATCTTGGGAATCAGGCACCTGAAAGTTCATAATCAAACCGGAGAGAAATTTAAAACGCTGGAAAAAGCCTTCAGTGACCTAAGAAAGGCAAGCATTAAATTAGAAGCCATACCTGGACCGCTGATCTTATTATCGTTTGTCGTATTCGAATTTTTCTTCCTATTAATGGTCTATGTAGGACTAAGTCGCCTGACTGAAAATGCAATTGACATTCCTGTGATGGTTGCATTTCTGATCATAGGTTACAGATTGTATGAGCCGTTGAAATTGCTTATGGTAGATTACACCGTACTCAACTATATGAATACAAGCCTTGTGAGAATTTTAGATCTTCTCAAAGCGCCCTTGCAAGGCGGTGAGAAGACAACCCAGATGGAATCTTACGAGATTGAATTCAAAAAAGTGACATTCTCATACCTGGACAGGGAAATATTAAAAGATGTAAGCTTCACTATTCCTCAAAAAGCCATGACTGCTCTTGTGGGAGCCTCCGGATCAGGAAAAACTACCATTGCTAACCTGATTGCACGATTCTGGGATGTACAAAAGGGGGTAATCACGGTTGGTCAAAAAGATCTCAACAGCATTTCCACAGAATCAGTATATGGGATGATCAGCGAAGTATTTCAAGATGTGTACCTTTTTGACGACACCATCTACCATAACATTTTGATTGGCAGACCAGATGCTAAGGAGGCTGATGTAAGAGAGGTTGCCGAAAAGGCGCAAGTAATGGAATTTCTACACCAACTACCGGATGGATTGAACACCCGAGTTGGAGAAGGAGGCTCTTATCTATCAGGAGGACAAAAACAACGCATCTCCATCGCTAGGGCAATTCTTAAAGATGCACCTATCATTCTATTGGATGAAGCCACTGCATCCTTAGATCCTGAAAATGAAATTTATATTCAGCAAGCGATTCAGGAACTCGTGCAAGAAAAAACAGTAGTGGTGATTGCTCATAAGCTGCAGACCATTCGTAGCGCAGATAAGATCATTGTCCTGGAAAATGGAAAAATCAAAGAGGAAGGAAACCATGAACAACTAATCAAAATAGATGGGCTGTATGCATCCTTCTGGAAGACACAACAACAAACTACAGGTTGGAAGTTGGCAGTGTAATTTGTACAATTGAACTAGTCTTTTAATAAATAGCTCTGGCAAGCTGCAAATAAAGAAATGGATCCTCCGGATAAAGTAAGCACAACAAATCAACAGATTTCTAAATCCAAATGTGCTCATATGCCTGCTAATCTACATTTTTCATATTTACTAAGTGTCTAGTTGAATCGTACGATTTAACCCGTATTATTCACCACAAATAGTGGTGGTTTGATTCAAGTAATTGATTTAACGTAATTGAATATTCATACTGAATGATTTTTGATTCCTCATATTTGGGGAACGATCTTGTTATCTCTTTCGAAATCAATTACCTCCTATTTGAACGTGTTACCTCATGTCAATGAATAACACCCGAATTTTTCGGGTTAGTACTCACTCAAAACATTCAGTTCCTCGACAAAAAACCCTTCATCTCCATGAAAAATAAAGGAGAAATGGTACTTTCTTTAGTCGATACGCCAAATTAACGTCAACAAGGTATATACATATGGTTCGAAATAGGTAAATAATTTTATTATAAATGCCGTTTTTATTAATCTGCTTTCAATTATATAAACCTGGGAAAAATTTTGTTGCCTATTAGAACCTATACATTTGGTATTCAGAAAATACATTTTCTTTATGAATATATCCTGGATTATTGTTGAACCAAGTTGCTTAATACGGATTCCAATCGATCAAGTGCAGAACCCCATCCATTATAGAATCCCATTTTTTCCTGCTGCTTGCAGTATTCTTTTGTAGCATGAATAACGCTAAAAGTCAAATGCGTTTGGTCGCCATCTGCCTCAAATGAAATATGGAGCTCTACATCTTCCGTCATAGGTTTGAAGTCTGCAGAAGAAATAATTTTCTTCCTATAAACAATCTCTTTGAAGATACCTTCTGAGATGAACTGATTACCATCTGGCATGGGCATTGCGTATTTCCATTTACCCCCAGTTATAAAATTATAAGCTAAAACTTCCATCAACATTCCGTGAGGAGCCCACCACTTGGCCACGTGCTCTGAATCGGTCCAGGCTTCCCAGACCAAATCGATAGGAACATCAAACGTTTTTTCAATCGTCAGCATACGATTGTTTAGATCATTGTTTTTTTCCATCTTTTGTTTGTTTTGATTTTAATTGATTTAGATAATCTTCGAATGAATCTAGCCGTTCTTCCCATAGTTTTTTGTATTGTTCTAACCACATAAATGCAGGGATTAAGCTTTTCGGATTGACCACACAAAAACGTTCTCGACCTTTTTGGCTAATTGAAACCAAACCACATTCATCCAGAATTTTTATATGCTTGGAAATAGCTGGCCTGCTGATATCAAACTGCTTAGCGACTTCATTTACAGTTAGAGGTTTAGAGGATAATACATCCATTATCTCCCTTCTTACTGGATCTGCTATTGCTTGAAAAACATCTCGTCTTATTTCCACTCGTAACTACTTAGTTACAAGTATATGTGTAATTGAATGGTTACGCAAATAATTCTATGATTTATTTGTTGAGCTGATTCATCCGTTGTCATTATTACAGTCCCAATACGTAAGCTCTAATCGCCGGATATACGCAAAAGCGTAACAATAATTCATAGACATAATGACCACCCACAGGTTGAGAAAAGCCGGAAAACAGGCACAAAGTGGCTCAAAAAGATGTAGATGCTCGCTGGGCGAAGAAGAACAATCAAACGTTTTATGGGTACAAGGACCATGTAAAGTCCGATACGAAAAGTAAGCTTATTACTCACTACATGGTCACTTCCGCTTCGGTCCATGACTCTCAAGCCTTCGATGACCTCTTACAGGAAAAGGATCGCCATCAGCCCTGCTATGCGGACTCCGCTTACGTCGGACCAGATATTGAACAACGCCTGAAGGACTACCAAATGGAAAATGAGATCTGCGGAAAAGGCATCCGTCACCATCCACTGACCGGAGCACAACGACAATCCAACAGGAAGAAATCCAAGACCAGATACAGGGCAGAACATATCTTTGGCTTCATCGAGAACAGCATGAAGGGTTACCGTATCAGGAGTATAGGGATGAGACGGTCGAATGCGACCATAAGGTTGATGAACCTGACCTACAACCTGTTCATGACCGTACAGCTTTATAAGATTCAGGGGATAAGTACGCTTAGTTGGAGCTAATATGGGGTGAAATCCAGTAATCAAAGGCCAGTTGCCTTCGAAAAGCAGAGAAAGGGTTAGATGAGCGGTGATTTTAGGTAAATCTGAGGATATTTATTTAACAAATAACTATTTTATAATGAAATTTGTAGTTTTTAGAGGTGCCCTTGTATGACTCAGTGCCAGTCTGATATTTTGAATGCACTGGCAGATAAGCTACTTTTATTGCAATCAATCAAGCTAGGAGGCCACAGCGCCATATCTGGGCTTTGTGAGTCATTGTAAAGAAAGACCAATGAAACATGCAGGTTTAATCACATTTTTCGAAAAATTATCAGAAAGTGTGTTAAGTATGAATAAAAACCAACAACAAAATGAAAAAATCAAATAGTACACATAAAAATGTATTCTTTCCTGTTATTTTTCTCCTGACCTCTTGTATCCTATCTTGTTCTGATTCCAAGAGAAAAGATAAGACGACCAATTCCGGTACCTCAGTAAACATCCAGCTTCCATTTCCAATGGAGCATTACGATGAAACATTAGATGGAAGGTTAATTTTATTGATTTCAAAACAAATTGAAACTGAACCCCGATTTCAGCTTAGGGATGACTCCAAAACCTGTCAAGGCTTCGGTATGGATGTCAATGACTGGAAACCAAATGAGCCTCAGCAATTTGACGAGGAAGCATTTGGATATCCTATTCGTAGCTTTAAAGATTTACCACCAGGCGAATTTTTTGTACAAGTCTTGTTTCACAAATACGAAACCTTTAATCGGGCGGATGGACATGTAGTTAAATTACCTATGGATAGGGGAGAAGGACAACAATGGAACCGAGCACCAGGCAATCTCTATTCTACTCCCCAAAAGGTCACCATCAAGGATGGGCAGCTCCCTTCCCTCACCATAAAACTAGATCAGAAAATACCTCCAATTACTGAACCTGAGGATACGAAGTATGTGAAGCATGTAAAAATCAAAAGCAAGTTGTTAAGTGATTTTTGGGGGAGAGATATGTATCTGGGAGCGCATGTATTGTTGCCTGAAGGATGGGAAACCCATCCCAAGGTTAAATACCCACTTGCTATCATGCACGGGCATTTTCCTAACGATTTTGGAGGATTTCGAACGACTCCACCCGATCCTAATCTCAAGCCCGATTATAGTGAACGATTTAATGTTGAGGGGTATAATCTTATAGTCCAGCAGGAAGCATATGATTTTTATAAAACCTGGACAGGACCCGATTTCCCCCGAGTCATTGCAGTTAAAATCCAACACCCAACTCCATACTATGATGATTCTTATGCTGTCAATAGTGCCGCTCAAGGCCCCTATGGCGATGCAATTACTTATGAACTCATTCCGTATATCGAGCAACAATTTAGAGGAATAGGAGAAGGTTGGTCACGGTTTGTTTACGGAGGAAGTACTGGTGGATGGGAGTCCCTTGCCGTTCAGGTAAAATATCCCAAAGAGTACGGGATGTGTTTTGCTGCTTGTCCCGATCCAATTGATTTTAGAGCGTATTGTTTGGTAAATATCTACGAAGACGAGAATGCTTATTACGAGGAAGGTACATTTAGAAAAACGCTGGTCGCTGGTCATCGGGATTATTTGGGAAATGTGAATGCTACCTTGAGAGATATGAATTATCGGGAATTAGTACTGGGTACAAAAGGTCGATCAGGACAGCAATGGGATATTTGGGAGGCAACTTATTCGCCAATAGATGAGGAGGGCTATCCTAAAAGAATCTGGAATCGCCTTACTGGGAAAATAAATAAAGAAGTTGCTGCTTACTGGAAAGAAAATTACGATCTCGCTTATATTTTAAAAAGAGACTGGGCAAAACACGGTAATGATTGGGAAAATAAAATTCATCTTTATTGCGGCGATATGGACAACTATTACCTCAATAATGCAGTATATCTCGCCGAGGAAATCCTATCTGAAACCGCCGCTCCTTATTACAATGGAGAAGTAGATTATGGTGATCGGGCGGAACACTGTTGGAATGGCGATCATAATAATGGAAATCATATTAGTCGGTTACGATATCACCGCATGTTTATAAAAAAATATGTAGAGAAGGTTCAAAATGTAGCCCCAAAACATGCTGACTTAAAGAGTTGGAGATATTGATTTTCCCTACTTAGAAACTGTTTTCACAGGGGGCACGATTTTTACATGGGTTTCTAAAGAATACAGTGACCTGATCCGCTGGCTTAACCAACTTAATCATTATTGGGTAAGTGCTTCCAAGAGGCTGAGTCCTCAAGTAATAATTTTATTACTCGAATCCATTCACGATTCTGTATCTGATTACTTTAAGTCTTTGAACCCTTGGGACGAAGCCATGTTTTCAGTTGCTTGGGCAGGTGAATCGAAGAGCTATAACCGGATGCATATGGCAAGGGAATACACAGAATTTTGGCATCATCAACAACAGATAAGAGAAGCTGTGGATGAACATGGTATTCTTACGAACGAGTTTTTTTATCCTGTTATTAACACCTTCTTTCAAGCCCTACCACACACTCTCAGAGATGTAGACGCTGAACAAGGGACCGTGGTAGAAACTAAAATAACCTCAGAAGCAGGTGGTACTTGGTTTCTCATTTAGGCAGCCGATTTATGGGAACTTGGTTCAACCTGCCAGTCAAAACCTTCAGCATCTGTCACCATCCCGGTAGAACTTTCCTGGATACTATTCTCTAAGAGCATTCGGCACAATGAAATTGAAGGTCAAATAAAAATTGAAGGGGATAAAAAACTTGCCAAAAAAGTACTTGAAATGGTATCAGTATGGCTTAAAAGACTGTCTCTAACAATCGCTAAAGTTGCATATTCCAACGTGCTTTTAGCTTTCTCCAGTGCAATCCAACCGTCAATCTGCGTATTTTGTGGTTCTTGCATTTTATTTTCTGGACGCAGTGGTTTTTGGGGACAGTTGTGAAACCTCTTTGACCGAAATCCCAAACAAGGTGGATCATACCGTTTTCTTATATACGGAGTATGAAAGTGAACACACAAAGCCTTATATAGCTATTTTTGGATGTAAAGTTTCTGCTTTTGATGAAATTCCGGAAGGGATGACAGGCAAATCATTGGACAAAAGTATTTATGTGAAGACATACGCGAAGGTTGATTTGATGCAGGGCTTGTGGACCTTTGGGCAAAGATTTTGGACAAAGTATATACCGCAAACTTTGAAAACATTTGGGGAAAAAGCACAAATCTGTCCGATGAAGAAGTAGATTTTTATATAGCGATAAATGAATAGATTGTGGGAAAACTCAAGTTGAAAACAAACCCGAAAGTGGATGAGGTATTTGCCAGTTACCCAGACGAAGTAAGAGAAAAAATGCAATACCTTAGAAATCTTGTGATTAACACGGCCCGGGACGAAGATATAAACGAACTGGAAGAGACCCTAAAATGGGGCGAGCCAAGCTTCGTAACCAAAAATGGAAGCACACTAAGGATGGACTGGAAAGACAAGTCTCCTAACCAGTATGCCATGTATTTCCAATGCACCAGCCGCCTGGTTTCTACATTCAGGATAGTGTTTGAAGAACAGTTTCAATTTGAGGGAAACCGCGCCATCGTTTTTCAAATGAACGAAAAAATTCCTGAAGCTGAATTGAGGGAATGTATTAAAGCATCTCTCAACTATCATAAAGTAAAAGACTTAATGACCTTGGGTATATGACAGTTTTGCATTTATTGACTTGGGTTGCAGATCAGATTTTCTGCCAGATTCCAGTTTCCGCTTTTTTCGGCTACTCGGAGATTGATGATCTGTTGGGCTCCCAACAGCGTTCATCTTTGTCCTGAAAGTTTCAGACGTTGCTGAATGAGCGTCCGGTGCGCAGACGCTATGGGTCCGCTACCGATTAGCCATCCTTTTCCAAATAATCTCTGTATTGCATGTGTTTGCGATGACGTTCATAGTAAGTCAGCAACCGAGCCTGTTTCTCTCGTGCCCTTCCTGAGTCGGCGGTCCTGTTGAATTTGATATGCTTTTTTCGGAGGAAGAGCTTTTAGCTGATTTCCAAGAGTATGAAGTTCTTTTGTTAGATGAGAAAGAGGTTTCTCTGAATGAAGGAAACTTTCATAACGGAGTTGGCTCAATTATTCGTTTTGTTGGTAGAAAATCAAAACCAGTCAAACCAGTCTTAGAATAAATAGGATCAACACTTTAGCAGGAAGATTTGCTCTATGAAGTAAAGATTCTATTCAACTACGGTAAATCAATTACTTGAATCAACTCTCCACTATTTGTGGTGAATAATGGGGTTTAACTTTATAAATATTCACTTTCACCTTGGCAAAGCGTAGTTTACATCTGCTAATACTACTTTACTTTTCAAATCCCTCGTTATCATTTGCCAATTAAATGGTTCGCATTTATTAAGAGTATGTGTGACAATGCTAGATATTAAATTTCACATCATACATTTCTGACCTGAATTAACATCATCAAACACCAAAGTCACTGGAAGTCATGAGAGCCATTTACGATACTCGACTTTGTAGAAAGCTATTCAATTTTATATGGGATGGCCCTGCAGTGTAGATAGGTGACCTATTGGCTATCATCCTGCTTTAACAAGGCCAGACTCTATTGCATACACAATAAGTTCAGCAGGAGAGCTAAGGCTAAGTTTTTTCAGAATATTTTTTCTATGTGAGTTTATAGTATGGATGCTAACATGAAGATCAATAGCTATCTGAGCAGTAGTTTTTCCTTTGGTGATTAATTCAAGCACTTGAAACTCCCTTTTTGAAAGATTTGCTGGTTCGTTATCTTCTTCTTCTGTCTCTCCCTGAATCACAATATCTAAAACTGTATTACAAAAAAACCTACTGCCCTTGGAAACAGTAATCAGTCCATTAGTGAGTTCTTCTTCACTACAATCTTTAGTGAGTATTCCTTTAACTCCAGAAGCTAATAACTGCTGAATAAACTCTTTATTTTGAACATTTGAAATGACCAAAAGTGACGTTTTTGTATTTTGTTTTATTCTTTCTATCTGAGTCAAAAGCTCGTCCTCTTCTCCATCAATATCCACAACTGCGAGATCTGGCATACTTTCAGTTATTGTGGATTCCAATTGATTGGCTTGATCTACTTCTCGGACAAGCTCCATACCAGGGATGGCATTGATAAGAGAAACCATACCTTTTCTAGTAAGAAATTGAAAATCGGCTAGGATGACTTTTGATGACAATGTGTTGCTTATTTAGAATAGTTCTAAACAAAAATAACTCCTGTACATTTATGATCCAAGGTTCATTACACATCAAATCAACTGGAAATCTTAAAAGGCTGTTTTATGTTTATTTAATTTTAAATAAATCATTGTAAATTAATTATCTAATGGAATATAGGATAGAAAATGATACCATGGGCGAAGTAAAAGTCCCTGCTGAAAAATATTGGGGCGCTCAAACTCAAAGATCTCGAAATAACTTTAAAATAGGAGGTGAAAAAAATCAAATGCCTTTTGAAATTATCCGCGCATTTGCTATTCTCAAGAAATCTGCTGCAGAGACAAACACAGAGTTAGGGGTCTTGCCAAAAGAAAAATCAGAATTAATTATTCAAGTCTGTGATGAAATATTAGAAGGTAAGCTTGATGATCAATTTCCCCTAGTAGTTTGGCAAACTGGTTCAGGTACACAATCAAACATGAACTCAAATGAAGTCATCGCCAACCGCGCTCACGTAATCAATGGAGGTTCACTTACTGATAATAAAAAGATCATTCATCCAAATGACGATGTAAATAAAAGTCAAAGTTCAAATGACACCTTCCCGACAGCGATGCATATAGCCGGCTATAAAATAATTATCGAACACACTATTCCGAAGGTCAAAAAACTCCGTGATACACTAAGCAAGAAGGCCGAAGCTTTCATGGAGGTAGTAAAAATTGGAAGAACTCATTTTATGGACGCCACTCCCCTCAGTTTAGGTCAAGAGTTTTCAGGGTACGTTTCTCAATTAGACCACGGCCTAAAAGCACTTAAAAATACCTTAGAACATCTCTCAGAACTTGCTCTTGGTGGAACAGCAGTGGGAACAGGACTGAATACACCTGAAGGATACGCTCAACTAGTTGCAGAGAAAATAGCAGAGCATTCAGGAATGCCAATGAAGACCGCTGATAACAAGTATGAGGCGCTTGCTGCTCATGACGCGGTAGTTGAATCTCACGGAGCGCTAAAGCAACTTGCAGTTAGCTTAATGAAAATTGGAAATGATATACGTATGCTCTGTTCTGGTCCTAGAAGCGGCATCGGTGAAATTCTAATACCTGAAAATGAACCAGGATCATCTATCATGCCAGGCAAGGTAAATCCTACTCAATGTGAAGCGTTAACTATGGTGTGTGCCCAGGTGATTGGAAATGATGTAGCAATTTCGATAGGAGGAGCAACAGGCCATTTTGAGCTTAATGTTTTTAAACCAATGATGATTTTCAACCTTCTTAATTCAGCACGATTATTAGGCGATGTCTGCGAATCTTTTAACGACAATTGTGCAGTGGGAATTGAGCCCAACCATCAGGTGATCAAAGTAAAATTGGAAAATTCACTTATGCTGGTTACTGCTCTAAACACACATATTGGTTATGAAAGTGCTGCCAAGATTGCCAAAAAAGCTCACAAAGAAGGAATCACTTTACGAGAAGCAGCCATCAATCTGGGACTTGTCACAGATCAGGAATTCAATGATTGGGTGAAACCCGAAAACATGATAGGTTCTTTTTAAACGCTGATATCTAATTTATTCTAAAGACTTTTTAGTACTTTAGTAATATTAATAGGTCAAATAACTTTCATATGATGAAAAAAACAATACCTCTGATAATAATAATTCTCTGTTTTGGAGTTATAGATGCTGCAGGTCAGATGAACAAAACGGAAAAAAGAGAGTGGAAAAAAAGAATCAAGAAACTAGAGCCTGAGCAGTACAAACAGCTCCTGGATGAAAATAAATCTTTAAAAGGTCAGCTAAGTAGTGTAAAGTCAGAATTAAATGGGGTTGACGATCGAATCGCTGAAAAGGACCAGCAAATTTTAACGTATCAAGAGCAGGTGAGTGACCTCAGGAATGAATTGGAAAAAGCACAAAATCAAGTAAACACTCAAAATGTAGCAAATACTGAGAGTGATAGTAGCATTGATGAGGACAAAGGAGTGGTTTTTAAAGTTCAGTTAGGCGCGTTTAAGAAAAAAGACCTTAAGAAATACGACAACTCACCAAATTTCAGCGCCGAGAACAAGGACGGATTTCAAAAGCTTACGGTTGGGGTCTTTAGAGACTACTGGGAAGCGGATAGATTTAAAAAAGAACTTAGAGCTATGGGCGCCAAAGAGGCTTGGGTGGTTTCGTATAAGGACGGACAGAGAGTTCCTATTAAGGACGTGTTGGAAGGAGTAACCAAAAAGTCTTAAAAACAATTTCAACTTTTTTTTGGCCCTGATTTCATTTGTGTGAAGTCAGGGTTTTTTGTTTCTTAATTTTGCGAATCCCATGATTCATTATAAAACCTTGGCGGAGATTGAGTTGATGCGAGATAGTTCTCTCATTGTATCAAAGACTTTAGGATTAATGGCTGAACTCATCCAGCCAGGAATCACTCCATTAGAACTGGACAAAAAGGCCGATGAATTTATAAGAGACCACCAGGCAGTTCCGGGATTTTTGGGTCTTTATGATTATCCTAAATCAATTATTACTTCTGTAAACGAGCAGGTAGTTCATGGAATTCCTACAGATCGTCCACTTCAAGAAGGAGATATTGTTGGTGTAGATATCGGGGTATTAAAAAACAAGTATTACGGTGATCATGCGTACACGTTCTCTGTCGGAGAAATCTCAGATGAGATAAAACAACTTTTGAAAATCACTAAAGAAAGTCTGTATCTAGGAATAGAACAACTGGTCACTGGAAACAGGATAGGAGATGTAAGCTTTGCTATCCAATCTTATGCTGAGAGATATGGGTATGGAGTAGTTAGGGAACTGGTTGGTCATGGTCTAGGTAAAAAGATGCATGAGTCCCCGGAGGTTCCCAACTTTGGTAAAAGAGGACGAGGAAATAAAATTAAAAACGGATTAGTGCTGGCAATAGAGCCTATGATTAATCTGGGAACGCGAAGAGTAATCCAGCTAAGCGATGGATGGACCATCGTGACTGCCGATAAAAAACCTTCTGCCCATTTTGAACATAATGTGGCAGTAATTGACGGAAAGCCCGAAGTGTTATCTACATTCAAATACATAGAAGAAGCATTAGCAAAAAAAAATGCCCTG
The DNA here is from genome assembly GCA_039026865.1 of Bacteroidota bacterium. Taxonomy (GTDB): domain Bacteria; phylum Bacteroidota; class Bacteroidia; order Cytophagales; family Cyclobacteriaceae; genus Ekhidna. The sequence goes on from JBCCLN010000024.1 coordinate 15,021, forward strand.
GTGATTTAATGTTTCACCAAAATGTCAATGACGATAAAAAAACCTAGGTTAAGCGCTACCATGATGAAGTTTCTGGTGTGGAGAATCAAACACATCAGTGACAATAATTTCTTGCTAATCACTGCTGGTCTAATCGGACTTTGTTCCGGACTGGCAGCTGTTATCTTGAAAAGCACGGTCCATTCACTCATTAAATACCTAGAAATTGGATTAGATCTTTTTGGATTTAACTATTTGTATTTGATCTATCCACTTATTGGAATAACACTAACTGTCCTCATTTCTAAGTATATATTTAAAGAAAAACTGGGACATGGAATCACTCAGATATTGTATGCCATTTCAAAAAACTCTGGCATAATTAGAAAAACACGTATGTATTCTCGCATGGTAACGAGCGCTATTACGGTTGGGTTCGGAGGCTCTGTAGGTTTAGAGGCTCCCATCGTTGTGACAGGATCCGCTATTGGATCAAATATGGCACAACTTTTTCACCTAAATTACAAAAAGAGAACATTACTTATTGGTTGTGGGACCGCCGGTGCTGTTTCAGCCATTTTCAATTCCCCTGTTACCGGTGTCATATTCGCTATGGAAGTACTTCTTACCGAAGTGATGATCAGTAGATTTATACCTCTTCTCCTTGCTTCAGTTTGTGGTCAGCTTGTCTCCTTAGTGCTATTAGGGGATGATATTTTATTCAGTTTTAAATCAACCGATACCTTCAAAACAGGTGAAACTGGTTATTATCTTTTGTTGGCTGCAGTCTGTGGATTAATCTCTGTTTATTTCACAAGAACCATTTACTTGATAGAAGGAGCAATTCAAAAACTGAAAGGTGATTTCGGTCGTGCCGGAGTAGGTGGAATAGCACTCGCCTTTATCATCCTAACTTTTCCTCCTATTTATGGGGAAGGATATGATACAATAAAAAACCTTTTGTTTGGAAACTCTACTGATATCTTTCTTCATAGTTTTTTTTTCGGGTTCTCTGATCATGAATCGGCAATTATCATTTTTTTGCTTTTGATACTTTTGGTGAAACCCATAGCGACTGCCCTTACCATTGGATCCGGGGGTAGTGGTGGAATCTTTGCGCCATCATTATTTATGGGTGGCCTTACCGGATATGCTTTTAGCTCAACATCCAATTTACTTCTTGGCTCAAGTCTTAGTACTAGTAACTTTACCTTAGTAGGTATGTGTGGAGTGATGAGTGGAGTAATGCATGCCCCTCTTACAGCTATTTTCTTAATTGCAGAGATTACAAGCGGTTATGTCCTTTTTGTCCCCTTAATGTTAGTTTCAGCAATTTCATTTAGTACTATTTCCTATTTTGAGAAGCATAGCATTTATACTAAAAAACTTATCGAGACGGGAGATTTAATACCATACGATAAAGATCTGATTGTTTTGAGTTTGATAGACCTTAAGAAAATCATAGAAAAAGAATTGCTTACCATTCATCCGGAGTCTACACTTGATGATCTAGTGACCCTTGTTAAAAAAAGTAAGCGGAATATTTTTCCGGTAGTGAACGAAGATAAAGAATTAGAAGGTATCGTAACCCTTGATGATATCCGAGAAATGATGTTTGACGAACAGGGCAGGAAACATATTATCATAAAAACCATCATGCATAAACCACCATCAAGTGTTAGCACAGAGGAAAAAATGCAATCAGTAATGAATAAATTTGAAGTAACACAAGCATGGAATCTTCCGGTTATAGACAATGGAAAGTATATAGGATTCATTTCTAAGTCCAGAATTTTTAATGCTTATCGCAACAAACTCATAAGACAATCAGCTAATTAACGAATAAAAACCTAAAAGCTGGATTATAATTCCAAGATTTAGTTATCCACAGGATATTTTATTTAGATTTACTTTATAACACCTTTATAATCAGCACATTACATTTATTTTCAAAATAAATGTGGATAACTTACCTGTTTTGTGGAAAAACTTTTAAGTGGAAGACTATACGTTGAATTCTTATGTTTTTAGCACTATAAATATGGGAAAAAATAAGCAAAACGACATGTTTTTTTCGACGAAAGCAACAGTTTCTACATATTAATCTAATGTTAACTAAATAGACCTATCTATCTAGTGTATTGCCTTAAATAAATTCACGTATTCTTTAAATAATTCAATTTTGCTCTGAATATACTACCGGATAGGAATTGAAAACTTTAACTGGGAATTCACGTTGGATCAGACATGAAAAAAACTATTTTTTGGTGTATTTTTTTTATAAGTTTTAAATTAGTCTCACAACAAGTTGAGCCAATCAAATTCTCTAAACTTCAAGAAAAGATTTTATCTTCAGATTCAGAATTAACTGTATTTAATTTCTGGGCTACATGGTGTGCACCTTGCATTAAAGAGTTACCTCATTTTGAGACGTTAGATTCAAAAGATAATGTGAAAGTCTATTTAGTTAGCCTAGATTTTCCAGATCAGCTGGAGAAAGTAAAAAAATTTGTGAGCAAGAAAAAACTTAACTCCGAAGTGTTATTTCTCGATGAAAAAGATCCGGATACCTATATTCCTAAAGTAAATAAAGAGTGGTCCGGAGCTATACCTGCTACTTTATTTGTAACAGATTTAGGTAAAACTTTTTTTCACGAAAAAGCCTTTAATAAAGAAGAACTAGAAAAAACAGTTAATAAATATCTATACTAATCCTATGTCTAAAACAATGAAAAGAACTTTTATACTTTTAATTGGAATACTTGCAGTTATTGCAGTACTATTTATGAATGCATCTAGACCGGCAGCCGGTTATGAAATCGGTGACTATGTCAGCGATTTCGAATTGCCAAACGTAGACGGTAAAACCGTCTCTTTATCTGACTATAAAAATGCAAAGGGATTCATAGTCATATTTACATGTAATACTTGTCCCTATGCGAAGGCTTATGAATCTAGGATAATAGATTTAGATAAAGAATATGCTAATAAAGGATTTCCAGTTATTGCAATTAATCCTAATGACATCAATAAGCAACCTGGTGATAGTATGGAAGAAATGAAAAAAAGATCTACAGGTAAAGGATATACTTTTCCTTATCTAAGAGATGATGCTCAGACCATAGCAAAATCGTTTGGAGCGACAAAAACGCCCCATGTCTATGTGTTGAATAAAGAAGCTGAAGAAAAATACAGAGTAGAATTTATAGGAGCCATAGATAACAGTCCAAATGACCCTGGCGATGTCTCTGAAGTGTACGTTGAAGATGCGATCAACGCCTTACTCGATGGTAAAAAACCTGCTATCACAGAAAAAAGGGCTATTGGTTGTACAATCAAATGGAGTTGAAAAATAGAAATTAAAAAGTTGGATATGTTGTGTTAGATTTCAAATATGGTGCTAATTTGAATTGGTATCATATTTGAAATTTTTTCCTAGATTCTTCTTATAGTTGTTTAATACCTACATAAAGACAGAATCATAGATAAATGCCTTTATCCTATTGATTTTGATAGTCTATCAGGTAAGCGAAAAAAAGCTTACCTTAAGTTTAAGGAAGTCTTTTTTACTGTTTGAGTTGTTTTTATGTTTTTAACTGGGCAATCAATCAGGGTAATTATTATAACATAATCAATGCCTGCCGTGACTCTAATAATTGCTTTTCTAGACCGTCTGCTTAAACCGACTCACTATGTTTCCGGATTGAAAGATTCTAAACTCCCTAATATTTAACATTGAGCCCTCTAGTAGTGCTGCTAAGGTCACTACCATTGAATTCCGCCTTTAAAGGTATTCTAAACATTAAATTTAAAAGTACCTTCAAGAAACGGTTTTTTATATGAGAAAATGTCATTTCCGGCTCACAGGGCATTCAAGTAATTGATTACCATAGTTGAATATTCATACTGAAATGATTTTTGATTCCTCAAATTTGGGGAACGATGTTGTCCTCTCATTCGAAATCAATTACCTCAGAGAATCCTTTGCAAAACTGGATTTTTGGTTCAAATCCAGGCTTTCAGAATTTCAAAAACGTAGTTTACTGGTCGTAAATGAGGCTTTTGAAATTTTGAGTAACGAAGCGTTGGGCCAAAAAGCGGGTTTTTCAAATGATTCTCCTATTCCACGTGTTACCTCATCTCAATGAATAACACCCGAATTTTTCGGGTTAATGAATTACAGAAAAAACCATTTGTTCACTTTCAATCAATTCACAATCCAGAGGAGTTTGCGGAAAATTGACAAATTCAAGTTAACGTGTAGCATAGATTCTATTCAGTCCTTTGCTAAAAAACTACTCATATAAGTAAGCATTAAAAATGTGTTTTTCATCTTTTCTTATAAACACTCCTCTGTTCGGAAGACTTTGGTTATAAACACGAATGAAAACATCTTTTGCCTGGATTTTCTATTTTAATGTTGATCAAACATAATTTGATTGCCATCTGGATCAGTCATAATAATGTGTTCTGGTCCTTCCGTTTTTTCATCGGCTTCCTTGATTAGTGATACACCTTTTTTTTTCAATTCTTTTTGAATACTTCTTACATCCAAAGGATTAAATGTCATAATTGTTTCCTCAAACATGCCATGAAATAAGCCGATCACTGCGTCTCCTGATTTTAAAATTCTCCAGCTCGTACTGTCTGTATCTGGGAAGCCTTGGTTCATGTGGCCCCCATCAATGATTTCGAATCCTAATTTTTGATAAAAATCAAGGCTTACCTCTAGGTTTTTGACCGAAAGACTTATTGAAAACTGTCCTAAATTCATTGTCAGATTTTAATCGTTAATATAAGTTCAATTATCGCGTTTTACATGCTAGGGATGTTCATACTTTAGTATGATTTTCGTTTTTGGGCTCGTGTTTATTATAATCCAACGGGCTTTCCTGATTTTGCTGATCGAACGATAGCCTCAATTACTCCGATATCTTTTAACCCTTCTATTGGATCGATCAGCAATCTCTGGTTATTTAAAATAGAATAAGCATCATCATCCATCTGTTTAGCCTGTTGGTTTGGTAGGTAGTCATCAATGAGTTGGCCATCACTCCTTCTTCCTCTTACCCCTGAGTAGGTCTGCATTGGACGCAATTCATACCATCCTTCTTCACAATCTACTTTTAAATGATTAATAGACTCTCCTACACTGGTTTTACCTGACCCCAAAATTCCGTTTTTGAAGAGTATAGAATATTCAGTTGTTTCATCTACCTCCCTGAATAAATGGGCTCTATTGCTATATTGACGGGCAGAAAGAACCTTAATAGGTTCCAGATTCAGTGCTCTTCTCATCCCATTTACAGTGTAGACACCCATATCGTAGAGTGCTCCACCGCCCATCTCTTTTTGAAATCTCCACCCTGTGCCTCCTCCACCGTAGTATCCTGCCGCAGCGTCAATCTTATTGATTCTGTTAAAGGGTAAGACCTGAGTGTAGGAGTTCACTATCTGAGTATTCGGTTCGTGCTGAACACGATATCCTAAGGTCAACTTTACTCGATTATTTATGCAAGCATTGATCATTTTTTTACATTCGGCAACATTCATAGCCATAGGCTTTTCGCACCAAATATGTTTGCCGGTATCTGCGGCTCTGAGAACGAAATCAGCGTGTGTTCCTGTAGGTGTTACAACATAGATCACATCAATGGAATCATTATTCTCTATTTGATGCATGTTTGAATAGGAGTAAATATTTCCGTCAGATATCCGATATTTCTTTTGCCATACCGGTATTTTCTCAGGGCTCCCGGTGATAATTCCTGCCAAATAACAGTGTTTAGTCATAGTAAGCGCGGGTGCTAGTTGACCTCTGCTGTACAATCCTAGCCCCAATAAAGCCACTCCCAGTTTTTTTTGGGGTTTTTTTATGATGAAATTGGGAAAAGCCAATTCTGCTATCGCCGCTGCTCCTAAATCTAAAAATTTCCTTCTTTTAATTTTATTAAGATCCATAGACTCTTATACTCTATCGTAGATTAGAATGATGCGTTGCTCGCTACACTACCTCTCTTATTCATCAAGAGTAACATCCGATTTTAGACAAATAATTGATTGATGATGTGCAAATATTTAAACGATCCAATTTTCCATTTTCAAAAATTAAAAAGACATTTTACTATCCATTTGCATCAATTACGCTTGTATTTGAAGAGTTAGACATTCTCAATAATTCTGTCCTGAACATCCTTCAGTATTTTAATTCTCCAGGGAGATAAATTTTAAATTACGTTTTAATCCTTCAAACTTCGTTCGTTTTACTGCTGATTTTTTGAATACTCTTTGAAAGACGTCCGTGGTCATTTCTCTCCATTCCTGATTTGAGAACTCTTCCCAACCCTGTGGTTGAAACTTAGGCTCATGGTTAGGTTTCGCAAATCGGTTCCATGGGCAGACATCCTGGCAGATGTCACAGCCGAATGCCCAACCGTCCATTCTTCCTTTAAATTCTGATGGAATGGCGTCTTTTAGCTCAATAGTCAGATAAGAAATACATTTACTACCGTCTACTACATAAGGTTCCTGGATTGCATCTGTAGGGCAAGCATCCTGGCAGGCAGTACAGGTGCCGCAATAATCCTTTACAGGTTTATCGGGCTCAAGCTCTAAGTCAATGATGAATTCCGCAAGAAAAAAATAACTCCCCATTTCCCGGTTTAGTAATAAAGAATTTTTCCCTACCCAACCTAGTCCACTTTTTGCGGCCCAGGCACGTTCGTGAACCGGAGCAGAGTCTACAAAAACCCGTCCACTTACTTCTCCAATCTTTTCTTGAATGCAAGCTATATATTCTTTAAGCTTTTTTTTGATGACAAAATGATAGTCTTGGCCATAGGCATACTTTGCAATTTTTGGTTTATTTTCCGATTGATGAACCTTTCTGGGATAGTAATTATAGAGGAGAGAAAGGACTGACTTAGCGCCAGGTACGAGTTTGCGGGGATCCAAGCGTTTATCAAAGTGATTTTCAAGATAGCTCATTCGCCCTTGATATCCCCTTCTAAGCCACTCTTCCAGGTTTTGAGCTTCTTCTTCCAGGAATTCCGCTTTGGAAATGCCACAATAAGAAAAACCCAAATCAACAGCGAGTTTTTTTATGAGATCACGATCTGTCATTCGGTAAATTTACATGGAGTTAATTCGTTTTTTTACCAACAAATCACAGCAAATCCAATTCTAACCCTCAGAGACAATTAGGATGATAGTAGATGCGATTATAGTAGGGCTGGCTTTTTACCTCGCATTCCCGTTATTGAATGGGTATTGTGCGAGTCATTATGGTCGTTCTTTTAGCGTGTGGTTTGGAATTGGCTGCGTATTTCCCATTATTTCTTTTATTATTCTGGTGGTGGTGATTTCCTGGGATGAGAAAATGACCCCAAAACACAAATTGAGCAAAAGAGAAAAGGTAGAATCAGCACAATTGGTTAAAGATTTAGTGAACAAACTAGATCGCCCCATTCTTTCAAAGAAGCCCAAGAAAAATCCCTCAAAACAGCGTTCCCGACTGTTCGGGAGGTAAAATCTTCAAATGTTTATATGCAAGTTCGGTTGCTTCTCTACCTCTAGAAGTACGTTTGATGTATCCTTCCTGAATCAAAAACGGTTCATATACTTCCTCTATAGTTTCTGCCTCTTCACCACAAGCAGTAGCAATCGTACCTAAACCAACTGGACCTCCTTTAAATTTATTTATGATCGTGGACAAAATTCGATTATCCATTTCATCCAATCCGTGATCATCAACATCCAGTGCTTTTAATGCCATTTTGGCGATAGCTATGGTGATGGCTCCGTCACCCTTTATCTGTGCAAAATCTCTGGTCCTCCGAAGAAGGTTGTTTGCAATCCTAGGCGTCCCCCTACTTCTTCTGGCGATCTCAAAAGCAGCCTCCTGATCAATGATAGACTTTAAAATATCTGCAGATCGTCCAACGATTGATGTAAGTAATTTAGCATCATAGTATTCCAACCTGGAGTTAATACCAAATCTTGCACGCAGAGGGGAGGTGAGCAACCCTGAACGTGTTGTGGCCCCAATCAGTGTGAAAGGGTTGATCTCTATTTGAACGGACCTAGCATTTGGCCCAGAGTCCAGCATAATATCGATCCTGTAATCCTCCATGGCAGAGTATAAGTATTCCTCCACAACAGGATTGAGCCGATGTATTTCGTCTATAAACAGCACATCATGTGCTTCCAGATTGGTCAAAAGACCCGCTAACTCACTTGCTTTATCCAATACAGGTCCGGAGGTGACTTTGATATTGCTGCCTAACTCATTCGCAATGATGAAAGACAGTGTTGTTTTACCTAAACCAGGTGGGCCGTGAAGAAGCACGTGATCTAAAGGCTCTGCTCGTTGCTTTGCTGCCTCTACGAATATTTTAAGATTTTCTACCACCTTTCTCTGACCTGTAAAACTCGAAAATGAGAGCGGCCTCATGGCTTTCTCAAATTCTTTTTCGGAGGTATCCATTCCTGCTCCGTCCGCCTTTAAATAGTCTTCTCTCATTTAAGAAACTTGTTTTTTTAGGTTGATAATAAGAAATTCAGGAGATATATCATAATCGCAAGGTCCCCTTTGTCCATCAAAATTTTGTATTTTCAGCAGCATTTATCATGAATTTCTCCAAATGTTCCAATGAGTGGTTTATTTTCCCAGTAAGTAATTTTTCCATGTGTGCCCTTGAAGAATGGATGGTTAGGTTGAGTATTCTTTCTTCCCAATTATCATATTGTCATACATAAATGTCATTTTTCAGAAATACGATATGATTGTCTCCTCTCATTATCAGAGGAATTCAATTTTATGAAAATTTTGGAATCATACATTATAAGCAATGCTTCTTTATGGATTCGCGCCCATGCAATAACCAACTTGTTGTACTTGCTTAAAGGTATATCACCATTTAGCATTGACCCATTCTCGATCAAAATATTTGCTTCAAATTCCGCATATTTTACTTTAAAGTGAGATAGGTTTTGATCATCGAAAACATATAAAACGATAATCCCATAAAACCAGGAAATCTTCGGTAGAACGACAAAATTAACAATCCCTCATTGCTATGAATAGTTCTAACTTTAAACACATTTTACGACCATGAATAAAAAAGCGCTGCTGACCTTTGGAATGCTATTAATCCTTACGTTCATCATTTTCACATTCCTAAGAAAGGATACTCCAAGACTTAGTTTAATTTATGGCCAAACGATGGGTACAATTGCTTATAGTGTGAAATTTATGGGAAGTGGTGAAGAGGTAAACAAAGAAGAAATTGACAGTATCCTTCAAGCTTTAAACCAATCTTTATCAACCTACATTCCTGATTCTGAAATTTCACGATTGAATTTGACTGCAAGCTTACAATACGAATCAGTGTATTTCTATCCTGTACTTGAAAAGAGTGCAGAGGTTTTTTCAAAAACCGATGGCGCTTTTGATCCAACTGTAGGGCCTTTAATTCGAGCTTGGGGTTTTGGACCGGAAAAGAGCGTATCGGAAGTAGATTCAATAGAAGTAGATTCTCTACTAAATTTGGTCGGGTTCAAGATGATATCATTTGATGAAAGCCAAATTTCAATGCCTGCATCTTTTCAACTTGATTTCAGTGCAATTGCCAAAGGATACGCGGTGGATTTGGTAGGGGAACTACTGGAAGGGAGAGGTTTGAGCGATTACTTAGTAGAAATAGGAGGTGAAGTCAGATGTAGAGGGGTGAATGAAGATGCAAAATCCTGGTCTTTGGGTATAGAAGATCCAACTGTGAAATTGAACGAACAAGAACTTCTTGCTATCGTGAGATTGAAGGACTTATCGTTGGCTACTTCAGGGAACTACCGGAATTACTATGAAAGAGACGGTAAAATTTATGCTCATATTATAGATCCAAGAACAGGTTATACTGCAAAACATCCTCTTTTGAGTGCCTCTGTCTTTGCTGATGATTGCATGACAGCTGATGCATTCGCGACTGCATTCATGGTCCTGGGATTAGACAAATCTATAGAGATAGCAGAGCAAGAAAATGTGGGGGTTATTTTAGTATATCAGGATGATTCTGGAGCCATAAAAAGCTACGTCTCCCCAGAAATTCGGCCTTTTGTGGAACTCAACAAAGCGAAATAAACGTTTCTGGCTTCATGTTCTTAATGATCAATAAGATTAGTTGTAAATACACTTATTGAAATAGGCTCTTAATAAATAGCTCTGGCAAGCTGCAAACAAAGAAAATGGATCATTTAGATAAAGCAAGCACTACAAATCAGTATGTTTCTAAATTTAACGTCAGTTCGGCGAATTGACTAAAGAAAGTACCATTTCTCTTTTATTTTTCATGGAGATGGAAGGTTTTTTGTCAAGGAACTGATAAGCTGCTAAGCAAGCCATTGCATGGTTGA
>JBCCLN010000025.1:0-25354 GCA_039026865.1 Bacteroidota bacterium
ATTTCAAAAGCCTCATTTACGACCAGTAAACTACGTTTTTGAAATTCTGAAAGCCTCGATTTGAGCCAAAAATCCAGTTTTGCAAAGGATTCTAATATAAATGCCGAGTTTAACCCGCATTATCCACCACAAATAGTGCGAGTTGAATTCAGGTAATAGATTTACCGTAGTTTAATATTCATACTGAATGATTTTTGATTCCTCAAATTTGGGAAAAGATGTTGTCTTCTCATTCGAAATCAATTACCTCCTATTCCACGTGTTGCCTCATCTCAATGAGTGGTAGGGAAAGGAGCAGCATCGTGATTTCAACCATTCCAATCAGGTAGATTCTCTGGTACTAAACGAGTAACCTAAATCCTTTGATTGTTTGATACAACCTCACAGCATGTGAATCAGTGAGTCCGCTTACGAAGTCATTAATGATTTGAAGAGATTCATAAACGGATTTACAGGATTCGAGATAAAGACTGTATTCTTCAGAAAGCAAACGTAATGTGGATTTATGTTTTGGCGAGGGATGATCGAACCTTAAAGCATACATAGCAGAAGCAAAAGCCTCTGTTAAATAGTCAATGATTTCAAAGCCTCCGGCTTCCTTCTCCAAGACTGGTTTTGATTGATATATTTCATCAATTGAAAGTTCAATAATTTCCTTCATTGCGGGAGCTGAAGGGATCTGAGCGGTTAGGTTTGTGTCAAAAGTCCCTTTCAGCATTTCTTCTTCATGATGTTGGAATGACGCTGAACATTCCTTTACCAATTGACTGATTGCCATAGCCCTAAGCGTCCCCAACTTCTCATTCAAAGAGGGAATTTTCGAAAGTTTTTTTTCGGAAAAAGAGGTGCCTATAATGCCGGCCAATAATTTTTTTGTTATCTCAAAAGGCACAAGACCAAGCCGACAACCATCCTCGAGATCTATGATGTGATAACAGATATCATCAGCTGCTTCTACTAAAAATGCAAGCGGATGGCGGCACCATTTGTCCTCTGCGATGGTGGTTAGCCCTATGTTATCGGCCAACTCTGAAAAAAGTAACCGATTGCTTTGGTAGTAGCCGAATTTTTTTTGACTTTTTCTTCCCTTCTCCTTCTTGCAGGAGGAAGAAAGAGGATATTTGGTAAATGCGCCAAGAGTAGCAAAGGTTAGTTTTAGCCCTCCATGTGTTTTGTTCAAGAGTCTAAATCCTTGAGCGTTTCCTTCGAAATGGGTAAGATCCTGCCATTCTTTATCAGATACATGATCCTTGAAGCGTTGTCCTTTTTTGTTGGTTAAATAAAAAGAAGAAATACTGTCTTCACCGGAATGTCCGAAGGGAGGATTGCCTAAATCATGTGCCAAGCAAGCAGCACCCACAATTGCTCCAAAATCATGAATGGAATAGTTTTTTTCTAACTCAGGATATTTTCTGAGGAGGTACATCCCTGCGTTTTTCCCAAGCGAACGTCCAACGCTTGATACTTCCAAACTGTGAGTTAAACGCGTGTGAACAAAATCATCCTCAGGAAGAGGGAATACCTGTGTTTTATCTTGCAGTTTTCGAAATGGATGAGAAAAAATGATTCTATCATAATCTTGCTCAAATCGGCTTCTGGTTTGATCGTGCGCTAGAATTTCCTTTTCTCCCGGGCGCTTGTGTGAAAGCAATCTGAGCCATTCCATATTAAAAAATTAGTTTTTTTCTAAGATCGCCGGGTCTTGTTTCAAAAGTTTACAAAGTGTGGCGTAAGTAAGGGGATGTTTTTCTCGAAAAGCGAGGGGTCTTTCGAAATAGTTTTCTACGGCAACTGCAAAAAATTCTTCGTTATTTACTGCACCATATTCTCTAAAGAAGGTCTCTTGTCCGGTTTTCATTTCTTCCATTGTTCGTTGGGCATGGTTTTCCCACTCTTCCAAAACCTCTTCGTTGAGAAAATCATACGTTCGATTCATCACACGATTTTCCAATCTCAACGCATGAGCCATTTCATGAAGTCCCAAATTTCTGCCGTCTGGCTCCAGGTATCCTTCCACAAAGTGTTTCCAAGAAAGTACAATTGCTTTGGCTCTGGGATTAACTTCTCCTTTGTGATGTTGCTGATTTGTGCGGCTGAAGAAAGTATTAGGGAAGACAAGAATGTGTCTGAAAAAGCTCAAGTTTACTCTTGGAAAACCAAAAGTAAGTTGGATTGCCGACGCTGAAATCAGTACCTTCATTTCCCAGGTAACTTGACTCATCTGACGCGGAATAAATTTTTTGGAACTAATGAAGCGTGCTACTCTTTTTTCAAAAATCTTCTTTGACTTTAAAGGAAGTTTTTTGTAGAAATCGAAATTCCTGAGCAGGAAGTCCCTGTGTTTATCGCTTAATATAAGGGCAGGGAAAATCCTGCCCGTTCGGCGATATTGATGGACTGCTTGCGCAATCAGAGGAAGCAGCAAAAGGATAAAGAATTTCAACTTAAATTGCTTTTAAGCAGATTTTTTACATCAACTCTTTGATGGAGTGTTTGAATAAGTTGCTCCACAGAAACACGCTCTTGTTGCATAGTATCGCGTTCTCGAATAGTAACTGTATTATCTTTCAGCGTTTGATGATCAACAGTGACACAGAACGGTGTGCCAATTGCGTCCTGTCTTCTATACCTTCTGCCAATTGCATCTTTTGCATCATACTGAAAAGAAAAATCAAATTGTATTTCCTTGAGAATTTCCTTGGCTTTTTCAGGTAGTCCATCTTTATTCACAAGCGGTAGAACTGCAACATTGTTCGGAGCGAGCGCAGGGGGTAATTTCAAGACGGTTCTCACGCTTCCGTCTTCGAGTTTTTCTTCTTGGTAGGAAGCGGAGATAACAGCTAAAAACATTCTATCCAAACCAATAGAAGTTTCTACAACAAAAGGGACATAGCTTTCATTTGTAGCATTATCAAAGAACTGCAGCTTTTTACCCGAATATTCCTCATGCGCTTTTAGGTCAAAATCTGTTCTTGAATGAATCCCTTCCAATTCTTTGAAACCCATCGGAAAATTGAACTCAATATCACAAGCTGCATTAGCATAATGCGCGAGATTAATGTGATCATGAAACCTGTAATTTGCTTCTCCCAGCCGCAAGGCCTTGTGCCAGCCCATTCTTTTTTCTTTCCAATGTTTGTACCATTTCATCTCCTCACCAGGTTTCACAAAAAACTGCATTTCCATTTGCTCAAACTCACGCATCCGGAAAATAAACTGTCTAGCGATGATTTCATTTCGAAAAGCTTTTCCAATCTGTGCAATACCGAATGGAGGCTTCATGCGTGCTGTCTTTTGCACGTTGGAATAATTTACAAAGATACCTTGTGCCGTTTCAGGCCTCAGGTAGACCCTTTCGGCGCCATCGGCTAGTGATCCGAGTTCAGTTGAAAACATTAAGTTAAACTGACGAACGTCCGTCCAGTTTTTAGAGCCTGAAATAGGGTCTGCTATCTCCAATTTCTCAATCAATGTTTTCACTTCTTTTAGGTTTCCCGAACTTAAGGCGTTGCCCAATTGGTCTTCGATGGCTTGTATCTTTTCTTTATAGCCCACCACTCTGGGATTAGTTGATATAAAATGTGCTTCATCAAAGGTATCGCCGAAACGTTTGGCTGCTTTGCTGACTTCCTTAGCTATTTTAATTTCTATTTTGGCAATATATTCCTCAATGAGCACGTCCGCTCTATATCGCTTTTTTGAGTCCTTGTTATCAATAAGGGGATCGTTGAAGGCATCTATATGACCTGAGGCTTTCCAGGTAGTAGGGTGCATAAAAATTGCTGCATCTATGCCTACAATGTTTTCGTGCATTTGCACCATCGCCTGCCACCAATATTTTTTGATGTTATTTTTTAATTCAACGCCATTTGGCCCATAATCATACGTAGCTCCAAGCCCGTCATAGATGTCACTCGATGGGTAGATAAATCCGTATTCTTTACAGTGGGAGATGATATTTTTCAGTGATCTTCCATCAGATGTAGCACTCATAACCAGCAAAGATATATTCAGGTATGGCTTTCGATCTTGGCTTTTTTACTATTTGTCAAATTTGAGTTCCATCTCTTCCAGGCTTTTTATGGAGCCCACGGCTGTAATGGTATCTCTAATTCTTAATCGTGTATATCCGTGGGTGATAATTGTTTGTCCACCTCTTACTACCGAAAGAATAATTACATCTGCGGGAAGCCTTAAATCCCTTAAGGTGATGCCATGAAGATCCGGATTTAGCAATTCAATATCTCTGGTATCCTGACCTTTTTCCATACCTAGAAGAAGTGAAGCTGCCTGAGGCGATCTTACGAATTGATCCAATAAACTCACAATTGCTGTGGACGGGTCCACAATTAAAGCGTTTAAATCAAGGAATTTTTTGGAATTGATTCGATGATTAAGCCGGACAATCACATCTTTAGTACCGATCCTATGATAGATCATCTCTGCTATTTCCTGGTTCTCTTCATCAGAAAGCATCAGAACGATTGCCTCAGACTTGTCTGCATTTATTTCAATAAACTCCTCGTAGGAGAATTTCGTCATATACCGGATGGGCACTCCTTCGGGCTCTTCTATGGCTCCTTTTTCCATCTTAGTGGCAATTTGCACCTCCCATCCATGTTCTAGCAACTGTCTGGACAATGCCACTGACTGGCTTTCAAACCCAACAATAATTGCATCTCGAATTCCGTCAAATTCAGGGACCGGTGCCCTGGTCCTATCTTCTCCAACTTGATAGATTGACCATTTGAAGAGTGGGGGGCCAATGAACTGATTAATAACTATCAAGGCAATTATTACCGTTGCGAATTGCTCTCCCCATCCAGGAAACTCATTGGCGACTACGGTGGCTAAACCCAAAGCAACACCTGCTTGCGTTATATAAGGCATCCAACCTAAATGATTAAATTTCATTGGGTCTTTGGCGAGTAGTCCTCCTGTGTAAGCACCAATGATCATTGTTATAAGTCTTATTAAGAAAAGAATGAACGCAATACCTATGACTCGGCCAATTACATTTAATGAAAATGATGCTCCGGTAAGGGTAAAAAAGGCCACATAAACGGGTAGACTCACATCTTCCAATATTTTGAGAAATTCAGGCCTTTCCTTACTGTAATTTGTGACGCGAAAGCTTGCAAGGATGCACATAAGGAGTGGTTCAAGAAAGATGCGATGGTGAAACTGAGCTTCAGTAAAAACGACAACATTATTAGAAAAAAAGTAGGCGGTGTATCCTACAAGCAGCACCAAAACAGCCTTTGGAATTCTTTGGATTCGTAGGCTCAGCACCTTTTTGAGTACGTAACCAAAGACATAAAAACCTGTAGCAAACGAAAGCGCAAGCTCTAGGATCAAGATGATAATTTCTATGTAATTGAAGTCCTCACCAGAGATCAAAACCTGAGAAAGCGATATACATATGGAAAAAAGTACAATGACTAAAAAATCCTTGACTACTGTCACTCCCATCACTGTTTGCACAAACGGGCCTTTAGCCCTTAATTCGTTAATTACGGCGATGGCAGAAGCAGGCGATCTTGCGACAAAGACGGCAGCTGTAATCATAGAAATAGAGATTTTAGCAGCATTACTCGAATCCTTCATGTAAGGAATGTATTCCGAGAAGAAAAACACCAAGACCGTTCCTAAAATGAACGTTACAACTAGCTGACCAAAAGTGTTCCATTTTATGGAGTTTAACCTACTTCTAAGTTCATTTAAATACAGCTCTGCGCCTGCTGCAAAGGCAATAAAAGCCAGGGCAGTTTCATTAATAAAATTCAAGTCTCGTTTGGCTGAGACTGGAATTAGCCCTATTATATAGGGACCGGCTATTATACCGGTAAAGATTAATCCGGTAATTAATGGAAGCTTGATTTTTTGAAAGGTCTTCGCAATCTGACTCGATGAGATAGAAATGATCATGAATCCAGCGATAAGTATGAAGAGCTCTTTATTCAAAGGTTGAATGAATTCCAATCTATTGTCTTTTGTCGTACTTTTTTATATCTATCCACCAATAACATAAAACCATACATCATAAAAAGTACGTTTGTTCTACACGTTTAATTTGTTAATATATCAATATAAAATATGATACAAAATACGTTTATTATTCTTCTAGTGCTTTTTGCGTTTCATTTGAAGGCACAACCAGGGGTGTCACACACCACTTTTGATGCGTTACTTCAAAAACATGTAGATGATAAAGGCCTAATTGATTATAAAGGTCTAAAGGCAGATCGATCTGAATTGAAAATGTACCTCAGCCAACTAGAAAGTAACCCTCCTCAGAAAGATTGGACAGAAAGTGAAAAGCTTGCCTACTGGATTAATGCATATAATGCTTACACACTTGAATTAATTCTATCTTACTATCCGGTAAAGAGCATTAAAGACATAGGTTCTACGATTAAGATTCCTTTTGTTAGCACTGCCTGGGACGTTAAATTTATTAATATAGGAAATGAGACGTATGACCTGAACAACATTGAGCATGGAATTATTAGGAAAGAATTTGATGAGCCAAGGATTCATTTTGCGCTTGTATGCGCAGCTATTTCTTGTCCTAAACTACGCAAAGAGGCTTATCTGCCTGAAACGCTCGATGAACAACTTACAATAGCTGCCAATGAGTTTTTGTCCAATTCACAAAAAAATGAATTTAAAAATGCGAAAAGTGCCAAGCTTTCTAAGTTATTTAATTGGTACAAAGGAGATTTTGACAATGATGGGTCTCTTATAGCATACATCAATAAATATGCTCCTATCAAACTTGCACAGGATGCGAAGATCAGGTGGCAAGAGTATGATTGGAGTTTAAATGAGCAATAGATATCGGATGATCAGGATCATTGGGAAATTTTAAATTCATTATTTCAGACATGTTTAATCGTTTTTCTTCCAATGCTGTGATAATCGAAGCCTAATTCTTCCATCAGGCGTAGTTCATACAGGTTTCTCCCGTCAAAAATGACATGGTTTTTCATGCTTTTTTTTATTCGATCGAACTCAGGCGTACGGAAAATAGGCCATTCAGTCATGATCATTAATGCATCAGCGTCTTGAAGGGCCTCATATTCATCATTGGCAAAATAGATGTCGTAATCGAATTGGTCTTTTACATTCTCCATTGCCTCTGGATCATATGCTTTTATTTTTGCTCCATTGTCCAAGAGGATTTTAATGTTTTCGAGAGCAGGTGCTTCCCTTATGTCGTCTGTATATGGCTTAAAGGCAAGTCCCCAAACAGCAATTGTCTTACCCGATAGGTCTCCTCCGAAATACGCTTTTAATGGAGCAATCATCTTTTGCTTTTGACTCGCATTTATGTCCATCACTGAATTGAGGATTTTAAAATCATAACTGACTTCAGTTGCAGATTTTGCCAACGCTTGTACGTCTTTAGGAAAACAGCTTCCTCCATAACCTATACCGGCAAAAAGAAACCTTTTACCGATCCGAGCATCGGTGCCTATTCCTTTTCTTACTTTGTCTACATCCGCACCAAGCAACTCACACATATTAGCGATTTCATTCATGAAAGTTATTTTGGTAGCCAAAAATGAATTGGCGGCGTATTTGGTCAATTCAGCAGATCGAACATCCATGAAAATCACTGGATTACCTTGTCTTACATAGGGGGCATATAATTGTTCCATCAACTTAATGGACTTTTCAGATTCCGCACCTACGACTACTCTATCGGGTTTCATAAAGTCTTCAACCGCTACGCCTTCTCTTAAAAACTCAGGATTAGAAACAACTTCGAAATCTACCCTGGCAGTTTCTTTGATTTTTGCGGCGACTTTTTCTGCTGTTCCTACAGGTACAGTACTTTTATCTACAATCACCGTAAAGCTTTCTAACAAAGGCCCTAAATCTTCTGCTACCTTTAAAACATATTTCAAATCTGCGGAACCATCTTCCCCAGGAGGAGTCGGGAGCGCTAAAAAGATGATTTTTGCTCCTTTAATACCTTTGGCTAGATCAGTAGTGAAATCCAATCTTCCTTGTCTGACATTCCGTTCAAAAAGTACTTCAAGGCCGGGCTCATAAATCGTCATTTGTTTGTTCTTAAGTTTGACTACTTTCTTTTCGTCAATATCTATACAGGTTACATGGTTCCCTGTTTCTGCAAAGCATGTTCCGGATACCAATCCTACGTATCCGGTACCTACGACGGCAATTTTCATTTATTGAAATTTAAATTTTGATTAAGAGGCGTCAAAAGTAGAATGTACTAATTTATTGAGCCAGTATCTAAAGAATTTTAGATAAGTAATCATGAGAACAAGATATAATACGTTTACGTTCTAAATAGAAGTCCTAAGCAAAAACAACGATATGTCAGTAGCTACAATGGAACCCGGAGCTGATATTATTTCTGAGAATAATCAAATGATTACTCAGATGATCAGAGATTTTAGTGAACGAGAGATTGAACCATACAAGATGGAGTGGGACGAATCTCAGCACTTTCCGCGCGATCTTTTTAGAAAAATAGGAGACTTAGGTTTGATGGGTGTTTTAGTTCCCGAAGAGTATAATGGGGCGGGATTTGGTTATCATGAATATGTTACTTCTATTATTGAATTAGCCAAAGTAGATGCTTCAATTGGGTTGTCAATGGCGGCACATAATTCGCTTTGTACCGGACATATTTTGCAGCATGCTTCCGAAACTCAGAAGAAGAAGTATCTGCCTAGGCTAGCCACTTGTGAGTGGTTAGGTGCCTGGGGTTTAACTGAACCTAATACAGGGTCAGATGCTGGAAATATGAAAACTACGGCTAAAAAAAAAGGTAATGAATGGGTATTAAACGGGGCAAAAAATTTCATCACTCACGGAAACTCTGGAGATATAGCGGTTGTGGTAGCGAGAACAGGCGAACCAAATATGTCCAGAAATGCAAGTGCGTTCATTATAGAACGCGGAACCCCGGGTTTTAAAAAAGGAAGAAAAGAAGATAAACTAGGTATGAGGGCTTCTGAAACTTGCGAGATGATTTTCGAGGATTGTAAAATACCTGAAGAAAATCTAATCGGAGAGGTAGGGGATGGATTTGTGCAAGCGCTCAAAGTCTTAGATGGAGGAAGAATATCAATAGCTGCTTTAAGCTGTGGCATTGCAGAAGGAGCTTTCAATGCTGCCATAAATTATTCAAAAGAGAGAGAACAATTTGGGAAGCCAATTTCACAGTTTCAAGGGATCTCTTTTAAGCTTGCCGAAATGGCCACTAAAATAGAAGCAGCTAAACTTCTCACCTTTAAAGCAGCAGAACTTAAAAATATGGCTAAAGAAGTAAATAAAGAATCTGCAATGGCGAAATTGTATGCTTCAGAAATTTCGGTTAGAGTAGCTGAAGATGCTGTTCAAATTTTTGGTGGATATGGATACGTTAAAGATTATCCTGCAGAAAAATATTACCGAGACGCAAAGCTATGTACAATTGGAGAAGGTACCTCAGAGATCCAAAAAGTGGTGATTTCAAGAGCCCTACTAAGATAACTATTGGAAGCCGAACGAACGTATGCTATATTTGCAAATGTAATATTATTTAGAATGTTAATAATAAATGTCAAAGAGAACGAATCAATAGACAGAGCTCTTAAAAGATTCAAGAAGAAATTTGAAAAAACAGGGGTACTAAGAGAACTTAGATCAAGAACTCAATATACCAAACCTTCTGTTCAACGAAGAGATCAAGTTACCAAGGCTAAGTATATCCAAAAGATTCGAGATCAGGAAAACAATTAAAGCATAACCTTTTCATCTTAAGCTCAAATTTTTATAAGTTAGCATCTTTCCGCCACCTGTGGATTTATATAACTTATGATAAGTAGTTTCATAACCTATCTTTCATCTGAAAAACGCTACAGCGCACATACCCTCCAAGCTTATACAAATGATTTAATTCAGTTTCAAAAATTTCTTTCGCAAGAGTTCGAACTTGATGATCCAACTCACGTGGAACACTTCCATGTAAGAGGTTGGATTGTGGCACTTACTGAGAAAAACATCTCTTCCAGGTCTATAAATAGAAAAATCGCGACCTTAAAATCCTTTTATAAGTTTTTAATGGCTAGAGATTATGTTGAGTCAAATCCAGCCGAGCGGCTCAAACGACTGAAGACGAAAAGAAATCTTCCAACTTTCATCAAAGAATCAGAAATTAAGAATTTGTTGGATGGTATTGAATTTCCTGAAGGGTTCACTGGTCTGAGAGATAAACTTTTATTAGAACTCTTTTATGGTACAGGTACTCGCCTTTCAGAATTGATGAACTTAAAGCATAGAGATCTTAATCTTTTCGAGAATACTATTCGTGTACTTGGAA
Source organism: Bacteroidota bacterium (assembly GCA_039026865.1). GTDB lineage: Bacteria > Bacteroidota > Bacteroidia > Cytophagales > Cyclobacteriaceae > Ekhidna. Next base: position 10,343 of record JBCCLN010000025.1, read on the forward strand.
AAAGAAACAAAGAACGCATCATCCCTATTGGACATACGTTAACATACTTAATTAAAGAGTATATCAATTGGAAGAAGAAAGAAGGGATGGAGAGTGAGCTTTTGTTGGTAACCGACGAAGGAAAACCTGTATATCCGATGTTTATTTATCGAAAGGTTAAAAATTACTTATCACAAGTAACTACTTTACTTAAAAAAAGTCCACACGTACTTCGTCACACTTTTGCAACGCATTTATTAAATAAAGGGGCGGATCTGAATGCTGTGAAAGATTTACTAGGTCATACTAGTCTGGCAGCAACCCAGGTTTACACCCATAATTCTATAGAAAAGCTAAAGGCAGCCTTTGATCAGGCTCATCCGAAAGCTTAATGTTTAACCTCAAAAATTAAGTAACATTATGAAATTACAAATACATTCAATCCATTTTGACGCAGACGTCAAGTTGTTAAGTTTTATTCAGAAAAAAGTGGATAAGCTTGAGACTTACTATGACAGAATCATCGATGGAGAAGTCTTTCTCAGAGTGGAAAATGATGATTCTAAAGAAAATAAAATCGTAGAAATAAAACTTAATGGTCCCAAAAATCAATTCTTCTGTAAAGAAAAAGCAAAATCATTTGAAGCAGGTACTGACGCTGCAGTAGAGGGGCTGAGACGTCAATTGAAAAAGCATAAGGAAAAAGCACTATTGCACTGAATATAGATCTGGCATCATATGAAAGCCTCCTGAAGAGGCTTTTTTATTTTCTGTTAAAGTATTGTTACCTTAGAATAACTTTAGAATTTGAAAGCAATAGAAATGACGCATGTGAATATGAATAGAGGTGAATCACATTTTATACGAGCGGAATTTCTAAAAGTAAGAGTATTCTTGTTACTATTATTTGTAGATATGGTTTTGGTAATAACATTGAAACAAACGAAGTTAACCTTTGTGAAAACATTGAACCTTGTGTTCTCCTTTTCGTTTACAAATGGATCATAAAATCATTAATTGAAATATTTATCCAAAATATCACTAACTCTCCATCTAATTATTATAACCAGTGTTGGATATGCTAATGAGACAACCACGGATGGAAAAGGGAACAAAACTGAAACCCAAAATCTTCAACAAACTGACAATCAAAAAAAGGAATTAAGAAATTTTGACGAAGAAAACGCGATTGAAGAAAATACTTCTAATGTGCATATAAATCAAGACTCCATTGATGACGACTCTGTGAACAAATACAATTTTATATTTTACTTTTTATATAAGTTTAAATACGATCACGAAGACTCACCTTAAGCATTGATCAATTGATAAGAATAGATATCATCCAATGTTATTTTATTTTCATAAAACGCTCTTCCAAAGATTACGCCATATAAACCTAAATCTTTGAGTTGTTTGATATCATCCATATTTCTTACTCCTCCACTGGCGAAAATAGATAAATCCGGAAAGTTTTTAAGTAGTTCTTTATAAAGATCGAATGATGGGCCTTCTAGTACACCATCCCTAGAAATATCAGTCGTTTTCAAGTATTTGAGTCCTCTTTCATAGAAGTAAGCTATATGTTCAAACAAATCAATAGTCGTGTTTTTTTGCCATCCCTGAACTCTGATCGTACCGTCCAGACTATCTGCTGCTAATGCTATCTTTTGCCTTCCATGGGACATTAACCAATTAGAAAAGAGTTGTTTATTAGTGATTGCAACAGAAGCCGCAGTAATGCTTTCTGCCCCATATTCAAAAGCTTTGAGCACGTCGCCATCAGTATGCATACCGCCAGCGAAGTTAATGGTCAAATCAGTGTAAGCAGAAATTAGGTGTAAAATATCAAAGTTTTCTGTTCGTCCTCTTTTAGCACCATCTAAATCTATTAAGTGAATTCTAGTAATACCATGATCCTCGAATTGTTTTGCTATGTCAATTGGGGAGTCATCATATGTTTTTTCACTGGAATAATCTCCCTTAGAGAGGCGAGTTATCTTTCCATTAATGACAGAGATAGAAGGAACCAGTAACATAAAAGAACAAGAGATAATTATGTTGAACTTATAAACAGTATTCAGTTAAAAGTATTTTTCGCGCAGAATAATTAGTGTGATAGCACGCAATGCGAGGTTTTATTCTCAATTATAAAACCTGTGTCTATTGCTAGCCGGCAATTCTTAGCGTTTTTTCGTTACTTTTTTCTCCGAAGAAAAAAGTGTTGCGGCGGCGAACCTCCAAAAAAAGTTAAGAAAACCTACACTCCAACGCACCCTTCTATAATCCTTCTTTGCCAACTTCTCCCAGACGCATCATTACTATAAGGTTTTACTGAATACTTACCTATGTAAATATAGTTATTATGAATTGGAAACTAATTAGCTAACCTCTATTAATTTGAATCCTTCACCGTGAATGGTTAAAATTTTAACCGAAGGATCATCCAAAAGATACTTTCTGATTTTTGCTATGTATACATCCATACTTCGGGCATTGAAATAACTATCGTCTTTCCAAATTTTTTTTAATGCAATACTTCTTGCAACCGTTTTGCTTACGTTTTCAAAAAAGATCTTAAGAAGTTCATTTTCTTTAGTTGTAAGATTGATTTCACGATTTGGTGTAACAAGCTTGTTTTCAGAATAATAGTAAACAAGCATTCCAATTTTGAAAGGATTAGGAAAAGGTCTATTTTCTTCGCTTTTTGAAGATCTCTTTAATATTGCCTGAATTCTAAGCAAGAGTTCTTCCATGCTAAATGGCTTAGTCATGTAGTCATCGGCTCCTATCTTAAAGCCCTTAATAACATCTTGCTTCATTGACTTTGCCGTGAGAAAAATAATCGGGGTGTGTTCATTTATGGAACGGATTTCTTTTGCCAGCGAAAAGCCATCTTTTTTAGGCATCATTAAATCCAGGATGCATAGATCAAAGAATCCTTCCTTAAATGCTTTTTCACCTTCCACTCCATCTCTTTTTAGCGTTGTCTCGTACCCTTTTAGTCCAAGATATTCGCTCAGGATTTCACCAAGGTTAGGATCATCCTCTACAATTAATAATTTAGGTTTCATTTGTGACCAATGGTAAGGTAATTGAAAATTTGCTTCCCTTTCCGGGCTCACTTTGAACATGGATACTACCTCCGTGTGAGGCAATCATTCGTTGAACATACGCCAGACCTAATCCAAATCCTTTTACATTATGTAGGTCCCCTGTTGGAACTCGATAGAATTTTTCAAAAATATGTTTTTGTTGTTCTTTAGTCATACCAATACCTCGGTCGTGCACAGAGAAAATAAAATCATTCGTTGAATCTGTTCTAAGTGTAATATTTGGAGCATCGGTTGAGTATTTATTTGCATTATCCAGAAGGTTTACGACAACATTAGTAAGATGCATTTCATCACCCATTACTCGGTCATCTGTTGCCTTTTCGATAAGATTGATTCTTCCCCCTTTTTGTTCAATCTGCATGGAAATATGTTCCACGGAACTTTTTACGATTTCGCTCATATGCAATATCTCTTCTTTTAAGTTGAAGTCCTGACGATCTATTGCAGCAATTTGGAGTACTTTCTCCACCTGATTCCCAAGTCTTTTATTTTCCTCACCAATGACATTAATGTATCGATCTCTGAGAGGACTTTGTTCTATCTCTCTGTCGTTTAGGGCTTCTACCGCTAAGGATACCGTAGAGATGGGTGTTTTAAGCTCATGAGTCATATTATTGATAAAATCATTCTTTATTTCAGAGAGCTTTTTTTGTCTTATGATAGTGCGAATACTATAGCCAAAGCAGAATAGTATCACAAATGCCAGGAAGCCTGAACTTACCAGTGCAGTCCAAATTTTTTTGAGTAAATAACCTCGTTTGTGAGGAAACCGGACAATCAATAAGCTTTCGTCACTAAAAAGATCGTTAGGAAAAAGGTTGGCCTTTAGTTCACTGTTCTTTAATTCATCTAGGTTCGAATTGGCAGTCTGTAGAAGGAAGCTATTTTGTTTTGGTTGCAAAATTCCATAGTTGTAATCCAGGTTTATTCCTTTGTTTGTTAACTCGCTCTTTAAAAGTGAGTCCAATTGTGAACGACTAAACCTGGCTGCTAGAGGCTTTCGTGTGCCCATGAGATCCTCCACCACATCAAATGTGAGTTCATATCTGCTAGAAAGTCTAGCTAGCTTTTCCTCGAGTTGCTGAATCTTGATATCCCTTTGGAGTAGTTGATTTTCTTCTGGTTTGGGAGAAGCAATAGGTTGGAAGAAATTGCTGGCGGAACTGGAAAATTCCACTACAAACTCAAAACTTCCATTACTCATCGTATCTGCAAAAACAAAAAGTTGCTGATTACCTCGTTCTACCACTTCCATTTTAGCCGTTTTGTTTGGTAATTTTTCGGATACTTTCTTTGATTTTAATTTATTCGATCCTGTATTATCAGTTGGATTTTTGGCTAAATAGTTTAATCGCTGGATAGCAGAGATTGCCTCTTGTTTTTCCAATTTGCTTGTGACTGTACTTAGTGCCTCTAAGACATCCTTTTGAAACCGCTCTTCATTAGCCTTTATTATACTATTTATCCAATAAAGCTGAAACGCGATCAGTCCAACCATGGAAATACCCATTAGGCCCATTATCCATCTTAATGTAATTCGCTTCATCCTTTCAAAAATACGAAGAGAGGATATTGGATGATTTCGCAATTAACTATTTTTAACAACGATTAACGTCTGATTAACAGCTACATAGAAGTTGAGTCCGTACTTTACAGGAAAGGAAATTGGAAAAATTTAAACTAACTAAGGGAAATGAGAAATAAAATGGCAATCCTTGCATCTCTGGTGTTTATAGCGCTAGCAGGTATCCTTTTTGCCCAAGAAAAGGATGGGAAAATCGTTGTGGAAATCACTAAGGAAATCAATGGTGAAAAGAAAACCTTTAAAGGGGAATATAGCAGTAAAGAGGAAATGGAGGCCGATCCAAATTACCAGGAGTTTGCAGGCGGTGATGATCAATTCCACTTTTGGTCCAACCATGAAAATTCAGATGTGTTCCTTTATTTAGATCAAATGAAAGACATGAAAAGCCACTTCTTCAAATTTTTTGATCATGAAGATGAAGCTAATTCTTTTTTCTTTCATGGATTTGACGCTGACTCAGCCTCCGGAGCCTTCAACTTCCACTTTGACAGCTTTGATTCTGAGGAGCTAAGAGAAAAAATGAAGAATCTCGGAATTGAAATGGAAGCTCTCGCAGATAAATTTAGTGACGATGAAGACCTTCAAAGAAAGACAATAACTAAGAAACATATCAAAATTATCGACGTAGATGATGAATTTGGTAGCAAAGGAAAGGTGAATAAAAACAATCTTTTAGAGCTGGATGATCTTACCTTTCATCCAAATCCGTCCGGAGACGGAAGGATCAGGATCCGATTTACCGCACCGATTGAAGGGGAACTTGAAATTAAGGTCATAAACTTAGATAGAAAGCAAGTATTCAGTAGATATTTTGAAAGTTTCTCAGGATTCTATTCGGAAAGTATTGATCTCTCCAGACAAAAAGAGGGGATCTATTTGTTGGAAATATCTCAAGAAGAGAAGCGAATCACAAAGAAAATCGTTATAGAATAGACGATAGCAGAAACGGTTATCTAGGATTTCTGTTGGTCATGAGACGATAACCTACACTGTGGTGATTTTTTATTTCCAATGATGGGTCGTTTCGTAAGTATTTTCTTAAACGAGTAATGAATACATCTAGGCTTCTTCCTTTAAAGTAATCATTTTCTCCCCATATTTCTTCTAAAAGGAAGTCTCGCTTGACCAATTTGTTTTGCTTATTAAGCAACAATTTAAGTAGCTGTCCTTCCATCTGTGTAAAAGAAAAAGTTTTCTCTTTGAATGAGTATATTAAGTTTTCAGGATCAAACGAAGAATGGCCAAAGTGGATAATTCCATCAGATGTAGGTGTAGGGCCTATACTTCGTCTTAAAAAGACATTTACTCGATAGCTTAGCTCTTTTATTGAGAAAGGTTTAGTGAGGTAATCGTCACCACCAATTTCAAAACCTTTCAGTCTATCCTCTTCTAGTGACTTGGCTGTGAGAAAGATGATTGGAATAAATTCATCCACACTTCGGATATTTTCGGTTAATTCAAAACCATCCATTTTAGGCATCATCACATCAATAATGCATAATTCTGGTTTTTTACTTCTGAAAAGTTCCAACCCACTCTCTCCATCCCTCATCCAGCTTACCTGGTGACCTATTCCCTCAAGGTTGTCTTTTAGCATAAAGCCTAAATTTTCATCGTCTTCTACTAGTAAAAGCCTAGCCATTTAGAAGAATTATCGTGAACGTTGATCCTTTATCCAACTCTGAAACAACTGAAATAGATCCTTTTATCTTCTTCAGTGAGGATTTGACGATGTAAAGCCCCAAACCAAAACCTTTTGTATTATGTTGATTTAATTTTTCAGGTATTCGAAAGAACTTCTTAAATATTCTTTTTTGGTATCTCTCCGGGATACCTATACCATTATCTGAAACTGAGATCGAAGTCTTTTTATTATCCTGTTTTAGAACCAGAGCTATGTTTTTGCTATCATATTTTACTGCGTTTTCCACGAGATTACGGATTGCTTTTTCAATAATTAAATGGTTGGAAAGAATCGCTGATGGAGCAGAGCCGGTCAGCTTCCAACCAAGCATTTTGTCAGAGTAATGCTGTTCGAATTCTTTAAGTAGGCTTTCTGCCAACTCTTGCACATTGACGGATTCCCTTGTAGTTGATGGATTTCCTTCAAAAAGGGAGGCTTGCAAAATGCTTTCCACACTTATTTTCAACCGGGAAACCTCACTTTCAATGATTTGCGTGTATTTATCCCCAGACGCTCCCACTCTCTCTGATAACGTATTGCTAGCTAATGTGAGGGTAGATAAAGGTGTTTTTAATTCATGAGTTACATTATTGATAAAATCCTTTTGGATTTCGCTAAATCTTTTTTGCTGGAGGATAACGAACAACGCATATCCAAAAAAAATCACCACAATCACCATAAGAATGGTGGTAAATTTCCATAAATCTAATCCTGCAATGATGGATTGTGATTTATTGGGAAAATAGACACCAAAGTAATACTCCTCATTTTCGAGATGGGGGAGGGATGATTTTTTGTAATTTCTGCTTAGATCCACATTTTCTGCAAAGACCATTCGGTCACTCTGACAATCATATACTCCATAATCAAAATCTTGAGTTATGGCTCTTTTTCGGATTTCTGCAGTGAGCAGATACTCTAGATTGGCTATATCTATCCGGTCATTCGTGCGAACAATATAATAGTTTTCTGATAGCTGTTCGATAGGGTTGATGGATGGATAGTCCTTTCCACCTACCTGACATAATGATTCTACAACATTGCGAAGTGCAACATGTACATTGTGATTAAAGACCTGATCTTGTTGATCAATCGCTCGATTGAGCCAGTATATCTGTGTGCTAATACTACCCAGTAGTGTAACCATCGCCAAAATCACCAAAATGCGTATATGAGTATTCCTCATGCATCAAAAATAAGAAGTCGGTTCTGTGTTTTACTAAGGTTTAACATGTCATTAACAATCATTAAGAACTTGTTAACAGCATATTCAATCAACGGATTCCAACTTTAGGAAATCAAAAAAATAAATGAAATGAGAAAAGTAACATTCACATTGATGCTTGGTATTGCAGTAGCTGTGATGGCAGGCCTGTCTACTATTAAATGGAAAACAACTTCAATTGACCTTGGCCAGGTGGCTAAAAATGAGGCGGTTGGTTTGGAATTTGAATTTACCAATTTTAAAGAACAACCGGTTAGGATTTTGGAAGCTAAAGGATCATGTGGATGTACAGAGGTGGAACATCCTGAGCAGGCAATAAAGCACGGAGAAACTGCTTCCATTACCGCGAACTTTCGCTCTGGTAAAATAGGGAAATTCAAAAAGAACATTCGAATCAAAACTTCCGATTCGGACGAATACACTTACTTATATTTTAACGGTGAGGTAGTAGAGTAAATTCCTTAGTGCTTAAGGGCACTTCGAAAAAGATAGCCGGGTTCCTCCCGGCTTTTTATTGCTATGTTTTGACCAGCATTATTGATCATGCATCTACGTGTTAAATTCAACATTCAAAAGAACTCCAATATCCCCTCTTTAAAGGTTGGAGGGGAATTTTTCAAAAGAATGTTTTTTTGGAATGTTAGAATCCAAGTCTCTTGATGCCAGTATAACTTAATGTGCAGATGCCCTGGATTATTGATGCTTAAGACAGATTCTGTAACTCATTTATTATTAAATAGTTACAATCTCAGTCATCTCCGTTTTGTGATCCTGATTTACAAGGATTTAATCCTTGGAATAACGTTCAATTTTGAAAGAAATAATTTTTTTCGCTACGGATTAATGTTTAAACCACATTATTCATCGCCAATAGTGGGGCGTTAATTTCAAGTAATTGATTTACAGCAGTTTGATATTCATACTGAATGATTTTTAAATCCCTCAAATTGGGGGAACGATGTTGTCCTCTCATTCGAAATTAATTACCTCAGTGAATCCTTTGCAAAACCGGATTTTTGGTTCAAATCGAGGCTTTCAGAATTTCAAAAACGTAGTTTACTGTCGTAAATGAGGCTTTTGAAATTTTGAGTAACGAAGAGTTGGGCCAAAAGGTGGGTTTTTCATAGGGTTCTCTTATTCAATGTGCTACCTCATCTCAAAGGAAAACACCTGAATTTTTCCATATAACTAAAATTTAACTATTTGAAAATCAAAAACTTATAAAAAGTACTTAGGCACTTTTAGTTAGCTATTTTAGGTTACATAGCCGCCTTAGCGGTGCAATGTCTTGAAATTTGGGTTAAGTTTTCTAATTTTATCTTCTAATTCAAATCCGAGGCGTAACGATGTTTTGTACTTTATTTAAATTGATTATTTCGATATTATATAAGTATTTTCTGAACTATTAAGGTTTAAGGAGGGGCATTAGCTCAGTTGGTTTAGAGCGCTTGCTTGACAGGCAAGAGGTCACTGGTTCGAATCCAGTATGTCCCACATAGGAGTATATTTAGAATCCTATGGAAAATCCGCTTTTTGACCCAACTCTTCGTTACTCAAAATTCCAAAATCCTCGATTTGACCCCAAAATCCAGTTTTGCAAAGGATTCATCTAGTCATTTTGGGGGTCAAGCAGAAAACCTAGGGAGAGATTGTATTTGTGCTTGCTTTATCTGAATGATCCATTTTCTTTATTTGCAGCTCGTTAGCCCGCATTATTCACCAAAAATAGTGGTGAGTTGATTCAAGTAATTGATTTACTGTAGTTTAATGTTCATTCTGAATGATTTTTGGTTCCTCAAACTTGGGTAACGATTTTGTCATCTTACTCGAAATCAATTACTTTATGTTCAACGTGTTACATCATCTCAATGAATAACACCCGAATTTTTCGGGTTAGGGCTATTTATTAAGAGCCTATTTCGGTTACCATTCAGCCATATTAAGCTGCTCCAAGAGATACTCTGGGGATTGAAATAACACCTTGAATCCATCGAAGAGATTGGTGCGCTGTTTTTTCAGGGTAAACACGAAACCTCTAATGGTAGCAAAAGCCTCACTCGCTTGAGTGCTTCGAAAGCAACCGGAGATCTTCTGCCGTGTTTTAATCATTCGCAAATCCCTCTTAGCCTGGTTGTTGTCAAAGGGGACTGCAGGATTGGTGAGGAAAGTCAGCACTTCCGGATGTTGTTTAGGGCCAATAAAAGGTTGTGGGCTTCACTTTTTTAGGTTTACTCCTTATGAGTTTTCCCCTTTTGCTTCTTCCTTTAACCCGGCCAATTCTTGCCGAACGATTTGCGTGAATGTGTTTTGGGTTCAGGTGATATAGCTTTTTGGCGATGGGCTGGCCTTGATCCACTTTGTGCTTGGCGCTGAGTAAAAGTCGAATTGGGAGCCTGCCACCGTTCCAATTCATAGCAAATCGTCGCTGCTTGGATTTGCAACTCTTGGCGAATACATTTCTTGTACCCTTTGAAAACGCTACCTTCGGGTAGGTCAGTGGCAGCAATGCGTTGAGTGGAGGTGATGGCGAGTTTCGCCTTTTTGGCTCCTTTCGTTAAAAAGCAAATAAAACATTGGTCCGTTGTGATTTTATAAAACCATTTTTGATAAGGTTGCAATTGAGAATTAGTTAAGATTAAATTTAATTCCAATAAAAACGAAAAAGTGATCATTAACTCTAAGCAAAAATCAATTAACTCAACGGTCAAGGTTCCGGTTGTCATTCTTAATGGGTTCCTTGGTTCGGGTAAAACAACCCTTTTAAGAAGCCTGCTTGTGCAGTCCAGTAAGAAAAATTTGTCAGTTTGTGTAATTGTCAATGACATGAGTGAGCTCGATGTAGATGGTGAATTGATTGCGAATACAAACATTGTCGGAAAAAAAGATCACAACTTTGAATCGATTTATTCTTGTATCCTGAGCAGCAAAAAAGGAATAGAAAAACTCAGTCAGGCACTGACGGATATGTTATTGAATCACCAACCGGATTTGATAATTATTGAGACCTCCGGAAGCTGTCATCCAATGCCTCTTATAGAATTTTTTAACTCACAATCAAACCTTAACCTTACTGGTGTACTTACCCTTGCAGACAGCGCAATGCTTGCTCAGGACTACAACTATGGACAACAACTCGTTCCTCGAATGCAGCATAATTTACAGAATCAAAAGCGAGACACGACAAATTTACTGGTCGAACAAATTATGTTCTGTAGTCACCTGGTTTTGACTAAAGCTGACCGAATTGAGGAAGATAAACTTCAAAGCATAGCTAAATCTATCCATCCGCTCAACCCCTTCGTGTCTGTTATTTCCGTCCTCTGGGGGAATCTCTCTATTGATGAAGTGTTGGCCATGCCCGACTACGACTATTATAGGGTGGCTCAGTTAGTGGAAGAACTGAAACCAGTTCTTGAATCGGAATCCCATGATGAACGTCCTTATAACCTGGCAACCAGAGTAATTAAAGATGATCGCCCATTTCACCCTCAACGCTTATGGGAAACCTGCCATAAGTATCTTGATCAGCGAATCTATCGAAGTAAAGGTTTTTTTTGGCTTTCTAGCCGCGACAAAATATCGCTACTTTGGAATCAAGCTGCCGGAAGTATCAGCTTGGAATTAGTAGGATACTGGCGCTCAGGAGCTATTGAAGAAAAAGATAATCGCCTTCTTGAAATAGAAGTAGAACTGCTAAAAGAGAGACTGGCCAAAGAGTCAGGGCGGTTCGGTGACCGTCACTGTCATCTGACTGTCATTGGAGACAAAACTCAGGTTGATTCGTTTACCGAATCACTTAAATGCTGCTTCCTATCCGAAGAGGAGATAAAGCATTGGCAATCTGGTGGGGAATTCCCCGATCCCTGGCCTACGAATATGGTTAAAATAACGAACTGAAACTTTTGTGTCGCACAAGGAATAAAGCATAGATACACAACATTAAGCTAACGAGCTTTAAAAAACCTCAAAAAAGGGTTCATAGTTAGTGTCTCTAAGAAAAGACGAAAAACACGCTACTGAATCCTAAAACGTGGTTTTTTAGCAAAAGAATAAATTGAATCTATTTTATACTTGGGAATCTATTTTTTCATTTTTTTAGAAATTCATCCAAATTTTAGATGAATCAAAAGCAAACCAGTGATTTTATTGCTTTATTGTTAAAATCTCTCAAAGAGATTCAATGACTATTTGCATATCAAATCTCAAAAAAACATGCTTTATGAGCTAAAAACATAGTTTTCTTTTAAAAGATACTGTTTTCTTAGAGACACTAGTTAGATAAACCCAGGGGTTTTGTTTGTCTTGCATGGTAGGAAATAATTTAGTGGAACCCTATGAAAAACCCACCTTTTGGCCCAACTCTTCGTTACTCAAAATTTCAAAAACCTTATTCACGACCATTAAACTACGTTTTGAAATTCCAAAAGCCACGATTGGAACCAAAAATCCAGTTTTGCGAAGGATTATCTAGTCATTTTGGAGATCAAATAGAAAATCTGGGAAGAGATTGTATTATTCATATATTTTGAAGAGTTCTAAATGCCTTGATCTAGCATTCAACAATTCACACCTGCCTAGGTCTTCACTTCTCAAAAGTTTAAAATGGTCAAGTAGCGTTCCTCGAAAATTCCGCAGGTGTCAATTCCTTCTTCAGTAAACCAAATTCAATAGCCAATCTTCCGATTTTTATCCTTTTCACCTCAACATAACCCGAAAAATTCGGGTGTTATTCATTGAGATGAGTAACACGTTAAATAAGAGATAATTGATTTCGAATGGGAGGCCAAAATCTTTCCCCAAATATGAGGAATCAAAAATCATTCAGTATGAATATTAAACTATTTTAAATCAATTACTTGAATCAAACTGCCACTATTTGTGGTGAGTAATGCGGGATAAGTCAAGATGCCTTCTGGTAGGAATAGCTCCTATGCTGGATGCGCACTATTGGAGTTGATGAAGTCTCTTTGTAAGGATTTTGATGAAAGATAAAAGCGAATGAAAACACCTGCTCTCCTATCGTTCATTCCATCCTTTGCCTTCAAGTATTTTCGGAATGTTCTTTTCAATTCTAGATATTCGTGTTTTAGACTGTTTAGGTTGTGAAAAATGAATGATATATCCTCTTCGCCTTCCGGGTGTCAATGCTTCAAAGGCCGATTTGAAAATAGGGTCTTTATGTAACCTCTGTTTTAGCTCTTCAGGTACCGGTTCAGGATTCTTCTTGAATTCTACTTTCTTTCCACTCACTTCAATCTCAATCGCCTCCAGGACATATGATACCAAAATATCTTTCAATTTTATAATTTCATTTGTGGTGGTAAACTTTGCTATTCTATCTGACTGTAAATTTCCTTGTTGCTGAAGTATTTTATACTTGTCGGTCAAGAGCACACCTTTGAAGAATCCGATGTTGGCTGAGTGTTTCAATGCACTAACTGCCACTATGTTTTTTCCTTTGTTCGTGTAGACTGGGACTCCCCATTTTATTTCTTCTGTCAAGCCTGTTTCTAAAACAATTTGTCTTAGTAACTCCAGCTCTTTAACCCAATTTAGCACTTTGCATTTTCGCGTTCCTCCATATTTACACCGCATGCAGCCGTCAACAAGGTATTTGTCAACCCGTGGATTTAGTTCTCTTTTCATGAAGATTTGGTTAAAAGTTTGTGGCCTGTAGGTCCAAAAGAATAGGACACAGCAATAAGAACAGGTAAGAGCGTTGCGGGAAGAAATTCGTCTATTGGATCTTCCATGTCCATATGAGAAATGATTGCGTCGGTCGGGTTAAAGAAAAACCCTGCATAGGCCCATTCTTTTAAAAGCGGATATCTGGGGATAAGGATAGCGGCGACTACGCCTAAAAGCTTCCATATGCCGATAATGCTAAGAAAGTAAACCGGGTAGCTCATATATTCGGTAGTTTGCTTTACTTCATCTTCCATTTTGATCAATTATACGATGCCAGTAGAAGTCCATTCCTAAAGCTAGCCAAAGGGTAATGATCCAATAAAACCACTTGATTTTTTTCTCTGTTTTCATTTTTGATGACTTAGTATTTCCTGAAGACTGTTATGAGCGTAGTTTAAGCCTTCGGCAAAAGGCATCTCAATGAGTTGATCTCTGTATTTGGTAGAACGAAACAGTATTTGCATGTTTAGCTGACTGGTAACTACTGATCGTTGTTCAAATTCCAAAAACTCTAATTGAACAGGGAAAGATGAGTTTTCCATTTCAAAAGTCCTGGTTATCCTTTCGTTTGGGAGCACCTCATGAAATACGCCGTTTGCACTAAACACAATATTTCCATCTGAGTCACTTGTTTCAAATCGATAACTACCATGTGCTTTGCAATCAAATTTGACCACTTTAGTTCCCATCCATTGCTCAAAGAGTGTTACATCTATGTAAGCTTTGAAGAGCAGATCTATAGGAAGCTCAAACGCGCGGGTGATGATTATTTGCTGGGAATCTTCTTCTGCGATAACCTGAGTTTTTAATTCCATTTCTTTCTTAGGATTTAAATTGATGCTTTTTCATCATTGCCTCCAACTTGTTGAATTTATCATCCCAAAGTCTCCGGAAGGGCTGAATAAAATCATTCACCTCCTTCATTTTTGCCGGATTGAAGTGATATTTAATCTCCCTGCCGCTTTGCTCCTGAATGAGTAGATCACATTCTGTCAGAATTTGAATATGTTTAGAAATGGTCTGTCTTTTGGAGTCAAAGTTATCTGCAATCGCTCCGGGTGTCATAGCGCCGAATGCAACCAAACTCAGGATCGCTCTTCTGGTAGGGTCGGCTATTGCTTGAAATACATCTCTTCTTGTTTTCATTTACGCGCAGTTATTTGACTTCAAATATACGCGCAGTTAATTAGCTGCGCAAGTTACAGGGAACATAAATTGTAGGAAAGTAGTAGAAGTAGCACAGTATAACCGTTTTTAGTTATTTTTTACTTATAGTCTGTAACTTATAGCTTTACCCGAAAATTCGGGTATTATTCATTGAGATGATATAACACGTGGAACAGGAAGTAATTGATTTCGAATGAAGAGGACAACATCGTTCCCCAAATTTGAGGAATCAAGAATCATTCAGAATTAACCCGAAAAATTCAGGTGTTATTCATTGAGATGATGTAACACGTTGAACATAAGGTAATTGATTTCGAGTAAGATGACAAAATCGTTACCCAAGTTTGAGGAACCAAAAATCATTCAGAATGAACATTAAACTACAGTAAATCAATTACTTGAATCAAACCGCCACTATTTGTGGTGAATAATCCGGTCATCCAAAAAAAGGGTTTTTCCCTAAAACAAAATACATTGATAAGTTTGAGTTATGGGAGTAAGATGCCAGTTTTCCCGCATCGAAGCCCTCTCATGGCAAGTGAGCGCTGGCGCATCACGTACAATACAC